>NZ_JBHFLL010000243.1:0-16469 GCF_041928595.1 Microcystis sp. BLCC-F209 | reverse complement strand
TCCCAGCTTTGGTGGGTAAAATGTATTCTAAGATACATTTCTCAAGAGCGAGGGGGTGGAACGAACCACAAAGACACAAAGGACACAAAGATCGATCGATCCTATGTCAATTAAACTTATCACACAGAACCTAGAAGAGCCACCAGAAGAGCCAAAAAACTCCCTACTTCCCACTATCCTATTAAACAGGATTGAGAATGACTAACTATTTTATCATCAGTCAGATCGAGGTAAAATTATAAATTATGGAATCACCGATCGAACGTTTTAGACTATCTCAAACCGCCAAAGATAGCCTAATAAAATTAAAACGCTACACCAAAATTGACCAATGGAATATCCTCTGTCGTTGGGCTTTTTGTCGTTCCCTTGCCGAACCGAGTCTCCCCTCTCCCGTTCCCATTCCTGCCGATAGCAATGTAGAATTATCTTGGAAAGTATTCGGGGGAGAAATGGCCGATATTTTCCTAATTGCCCTCAAACAACGTTGTCATCAAGACGGATTAGGAACCGATAAAGAAACCCTAACTCAACAATTTCGCTTACATTTACATCGCGGTATCGGTTATCTTGCTGGGGATACCAAGCTAAAAAAAATTGATAATTTGATCGAATTAGAGAGAGAAAATCTCAGAGAATCTTAACCAAGAATGATCTGTTTTCAGGGGGAGCGCATCTCAAACGCTATTGACAATTGGCCAATTTTGTGATGGTATTTAAAAGAGGGCGGCTATCGGGGGATGAGAAAAAATGGAAAATTTAATCGAGGAAGCACTAAGCCATCGAGCGATTAATCATCCGTATTTACTGGCTTTAGAAAAAGGAGAATTTCAACATACTGATGAGGTTCTCAAAGACTTTGCCAGTCAATACGGAGCTTATAGTGACTGGTTTTCCCGTTATTTAACAGCAGTAATATCAAAGCTAGAAAATCCCACTCATCGAAATCATCTGCTGGAGAACTTAGCTGAAGAAAACGGACATCTACACCATGAAGATCTCGAAGCAATCCGTAAATTAGGTATTAAGGACGAGTGGGTACAGGAAATTCCTCACCCACAGTTATTCAAGCGTTTTCAAGAAGCGATGGGAGTAGATAGCAGGCAACCGCCTTGTGTTGAAGTGGAAATCTGGCGTGAATCATTCTTATCGCTGCTCCAGAATGGAAGCTCACTCCAAGCTATTGGAGCCATAGGTTTAGGGACTGAATCTGTTGTTAAATTTATCTACAAACACATTATTGAAGCGATTAAAAACCATACATCATTATCCTTGCAGCAATATGTATTTTTTCCTTTACACACAGAAGTGGAGGATGAACACAGCTTAACTTTAGTTGAAATTGCTAAGGAATTAGCCAGTGAAGGCGAACAGGCTGTTCTGGAATTACGGAAAGGAATGTTAAAAGCCTTAGATCTACGTGCTGCTTACTGGGACAATATGTATGAACGTGCGTTGGCGCTAGATAAATCTTTGACATCATCAGACATACCCAAGATTGTTACGCTTTTCACTAAAATGATTAAAAGCAAAAAGCTGTCTAATCAGGAACAGGAACTTTTATTGCATCAAATCAATGATGTGCGTATTGGATTGACGCAAGACTTATCTACTGTTCCAGTGGAAAAACTACTACCCGGATTGAGTTCACTTTTGCTATACGGGATGCAAAGGGAAAAGCACAAGGAAGAAGTTCTGAACTTGTTAAATTGGCTTGAAAATCCATCTGATGAATGCCAATGTTCTCAAACAATATTAAGGCTTGCTTCACAACTTTATCATGATTTTCAAACAGTGCGACTGGGAGCCTTGACCGAAAAAATTAATCAACAAAAAAGCTTGACTCATGTGCAAGAAGGTAAAGAGCTTATTTCAACAATTAGCGCCAGCAACTTAGAAGCTTTATACAACAATCAGGTTGATAAACTCAATATTGATTTTAACGTATTTCGCCTACCGTTTGCTCTAGAAGTTTTAGATGCACGCCTAGTCATAGTCAAGCCAGGAAAGGCGAATGAAATGCACCGACACGCACATGAAACCGTATTTGTATTTCTTCAGGGTCAAGGAAAAGTTATTGTTGATCAATACGAAAACGAAGTCGAACCGGGTACTTTTGCTGTTATTCCCCGTTGGTGTGTGCATCAATCTGTGAACTTAGGAGAAGAAGAGCTAATTTTTCTGGCGATAGCTGATTTTGGATTAACTGGTAAAAGTTTTATGGGTAATTACTTACACAGTGCTAGACTAAAACAAAATTAGTGCAAATTTTATCCCGTTAGATAGGTATGAAAGCAACACAAGAAACCAAAAAACTTTACGACGAAAGCGCAGGAGACTGGAAACGAGTAGAACCGATTTTGCTTTCTGATTACTCCGCTCGTCCGTTTGTCATTGATTTATGTGAACCGATTGTCAATAAGAAAATATTAGATCTAGGCTGTGGGGAAGGTTATGTAGGAAGAGAGTTAATTAACCGAGGCGCTCAATATGTTCATGGGATTGATATTTCATCACAAATGATCGAGCAGGCCTTGATTCAAAAAAACGAGCATCAGATTATTAATGTTTCCTATGAAACTGCTGATATTCGTGATTTTGGGGTAACTGAGTCCGAACAATACGATTTAGTTCTGGCTATGTTCCTGTTCAACTACTTAAATGTTTCAGAAACTATTAGCACGATGCAGAAAGCCTACCAACTTTTGAAATTCGGTGGATATTTCCTGTTCGCCGTCCCCCATCCCTCTTTACCTTTTCTGAAAAAAGATAAGTTTCCGTTTTATTTTAAACCGAAAGCTGGCTATTTTTCCGGACGCAATCAATTATTCCCCGGTGAGATTTGGCGCAGAGATAGAAAAGCCGTCGCCGTGCAATGTGTTCATAAAACTATGGAAGATTACTTCACATCTCTTCGTTTAGCAGCCTTCACAAAAATGCCAGAAGTTTATGAACTAAAAATTAATCAGGAACATTTAGAACTAGACCCAGAATTTTTTACTCCGCTCATTGACCTTCCCCTTCACGTTGCTTTCAAAATTCAAAAATGATTAGACCAATTTTTGATCCTAATATTTCATTACTGACTTGGAAAAAATTGCCCGATCCTTCTCAACTATTTTTTAGTTTACCCAAATCATTAGTCTTGGATTTACTGAAAACAAGCAATCACAAATGGCTTGAAAAACCCAACGAAATAGGACAGGAAACAGTCAATAAAAATCTTGACTTTTTCCTGCCGTTTCGTGAGAAATTGCTCCTAGAATCCGGAATAGTTATTTTCCGATTAGAACCCGCATTAACAGAAACAGAAATGCGGTTAATTTATGCTTTTATTTCTCGCATTTTTGGACGACTAAACCACCGCTATGGCTATTTTTTTGATGTAATCGATCGAGGAATGGATTACACTAAAGAAGCTATACCCGTTTCGATGACGAATGCAGAAACTGGCTATCATACTGATAGTACAGCCAAAAACTACTTCCCTGATCTTGTTGGCTTACTGTGTCTTGCTGCCGCGGATGAGGGAGGAGATTCCCTTGTAGTAAACGCCGCCAATTTATATCAATATTTCTGGCAACACCATACAGACCTAGTTCCCTATCTTTACGAACCTTTGGCGCGCGATGTGATTACACCTGGAGAGATTAATTCTCAAGAAGCTATTCAAAAGAATAATTTCCCCTTATTCTCAACAGATTCTCGGGGTCTGGTTTTTCGTTATATGCGGTACTGGATTGAAGTCGCTTACTCCAAACTGGAAATAGCGCAACCGGAAGCTATCACAAAAACACTCGACATCATCGACGACTTTTTTTCAAAACCAGAAAATATAGTCCGCTTCAAAATGAAAAAAGGTGATATATTTTACATTAATAATCGCTTTTTATGCCACAATAGAACCGCTTTTAAAAATTCAGGAAAACCCCGACAGATGGTCCGTAGTTGGATTAACCTTTAAACAAAATACGTCCAAGGGAGAAAGTGAACCGGTCAAGGTACAGAGTACGATGACCTCAACTTCCTTGTCACCCCTTCAGTGGTTCAAACTCACCCTAAAAAACCTTCGGTCGGCCTAAAGTAGTGATATAGATAACTGCTTCATCGGAGGGAATGCCTAACACTTCATTCACTTGATCATCAAAAAAACCACCGATACCACTAACCCCTAACCCCAGATGAATAGCTGCTAAATTTAATCTCTGTCCCAAATGGCCCGCATCTGCATGAAGATAACGATAAACTCGATCGCCATATTTAGCCACTGCTTTTGACAGATCCGCCGTATGAAAAACCACAGCAGCCGCATCCCGTCCCAAATCCTGACCTAAACAGAGATAATGTAACTCTTGCCGGAAATTTTTAAAGCGAATTTGCCGCAATTCTTGGGCTTTAGGAGCATAATAATAACAGCCTTCCTCTAATCCAGTTACTGCCGAAACAGCGATAAAAGTTTCCAATAAATCCAGAGCAAAATAATCGGGATTGGGATCGAGATTTTGACTGGCATAATCTTGGGGTTGATAGGTAAAATGCAGCAGCGCTCGCAATTCGTCTAAACTGAGACTAGCACCACTATAAGCGCGGGTAGATCTGCGTTTAAGCATCGTACTTTCCAGATCTATTACATCTTCCCCCCAATTGACAGGACGGGATGTCACGGAAACTTTTAGACAAAAAGGAAAATTATATTTATCTTCCCAATTAGACGGAGTAACGGCTGCTTCTATCTTCTCATCTGTAGCTATGATAGTGGCTCGCTGTAGGGAGCTTAATAATTCTCCCTCGGGAATTTCGGGATAAACAGTCGTGGTTGCCGAAGGTAGTGCCGTGGTACTAGGGGGGAGATTTTGCTGGATATTGAGCAGATCTGCCAAAGGAATCACCGTCATGACACTTTCCTTCTCGGAATCAAGATAAAGCAATTCATTCATCTGACTATCGTTAAAACCACCGATTAAATGGGCGCGATAGTCATTAATCGAGGCTGATAGCTCAATATTGCCCAATAAATGCCCTGTATCGAGGAAAATACGCCGATAAGCTCGATCTTCGTAGCGCCAAGCGGATCGATAAAAAATGGCACTGGTAACTAAAGCGATATCGGTATTTTCTAAAACAGGATTCCAGAAACAAGCAGATTGTAGGTTAGTCCAGACATCACTTTCCCAGAATAAAAGCAGCGAGTGACTTTGACCTTGGTAACTGTAGAGACCGGCGGGTAAAAATTCCGTGCCACGGGAGATCAGATAGACCTCGGCGGGGTATAATCCACCAGCAGAGGGTGCGGAACGTAGGTACAAGGGACTGCCCATAGTGGCGATTTTGGCAGTTAAACCATAGCTACAGCCCAAAATTCGCGATATACGTCGCCAAAAGTCTCCTTTTTGGGGAACTGTTTGACGGGAGAGGTAGGGTTTGAGATCGAAAGTCTGACCGATTTTGTATTCTTTAAAGGGATAGGGTTGTTGACTCCAATCAAGACCTTTACTTTTTGAGGCGATCGTCTGGGGGTCGTATTTGGTCCGCTCGTGGTAGTATTGGGCGATCGAGATTGGCTGATCTGGCATGATAAAGATAGGCTGTCTAAGCTTTACTTTTTAGTGTAATATCGATGACCCCCAAAAAATCAACCAGCCAGAGAGTCGATCAGCTAAAAGTAAAGATAATTACAAATTTCACCCACATAAAATCTATGGAAATTATCGCTGTTTTACTGGGAGTTTTCGGTTTAGGGACAGGTGCGGGTTTATTAGTCATCCGTAACTATTACCATATCTGTCAACCGAGCGAAGTTTTAATTTTTGCCGGTAGTCGTCGTCCCACGGCCACGGGCAAAACCATCGGTTATCGTTTGGTAAAAGGGGGCAGCAGTATTCGTTTACCTATGCTAGAACAAGTGTATCGAATGGACCTGACCAACATGATCATCGATCTCAGGGTGGTTAATGCCTATTCTAAGGGCGGTGTGCCGTTAATCGTCACCGGGGTGGCAAATATTAAAATTGCCGGGGAAGAACCGATTATTCATAATGCGATCGAGCGTTTATTGGGCAAGAAACGCAAGGAAATCGAACAATTAGCTAAAGAAACCCTGGAGGGCAATTTGCGCGGTGTCTTGGCGAATTTAACCCCAGAACAAGCGAACTCCGATCAGATCGCTTTCGCTAAAAGTCTCCTGGAAGAAGCGGAACAGGATCTAGAAAAATTGGGTTTAGTTTTGGATAGTTTGCAGATCCAGAATATCTCCGATGAGGTGCGTTATCTCGATTCGATCGGACGGAAGCAAAAAGCTGAATTACAGAGAGATGCCCGGATAGCAGAAGCAAAAGCCAGAAAAACATCGATTATCAAGGCTTCCGAGAATCAACGCTTAACCGCTTTGCGTCGTATCCAAAAAGATTTAGAAATAGCCAAAGCTGACGCAGAAAAACGGGTGCGCGACACTCAAACTAAGCGCGGCGCCATGATTGCTGAGGTAGAATCGGTGGTTATGTCCGATTTGGCTAAAGTACAGGCCGAAGTGGCGGTACAAAACGCCCGAATTAAGCAGGTGAAACAGCAATTACAAGCAGATGTGATCGCTCCTGCGGCAGCAGAATGTCAACAAGCGATCGCAAAAGCCCGGGGGGAAGCGGCCAAAATTATCGAACAGGGGAAAGCGCAAGCGGAAGGAACCAAAAAACTGGCGGCCTCTTGGCAAGGAGCGGGAAATAACGCTAAAAACATCTTTTTATATCAAAAACTGGAGTTATTACTTAAATTAATGGCCGCTAGTGTGCCAGAAGTGCAGGTGCAAACGGTGACGGTGGTGAACGGAGGTGATGGTAATCTTGTCCCGAAAATGACTGCCTTTGCCGAACAATTGCGTCAAGCTACCGGGGTGGATCTGGTACAAATGGCTAATCGCATAGCACAAACCGAGCCATCTGTCAAGGGCAAAGAGACAAATTTTGATTTTAAAAAATTGCCCTCTTGAATCAGTTATCAGTGATCAGTTATCAGTTATCAGTAGGAGGATAGAGTATTAAGTGAGCAGTATTAAATGGCAGTAAAAGTCCTGTCTGTTCACTGATTACTGATTACTGATTACTGATTATTGTCCACTAGAATGTTAATCAAGTTTGGAGACCACCGCCATGGATGACTTAATTAATGATCCCTCCCCTTCTCCCCAAGACATAGAAATGACGCGGACTCCCCCCTGGGGAACGGTGACGGTATTGGAGGAAGGTCCGCGGTATCGCATCAATCGCATTGTCATTAAACCCGGCCATCACATGAGTAGCCAAATGCACTACCATCGCAGTGAACACTGGATTGTCGTCTCTGGTACAGCGCGGGTAATCTGTGATGAAAAAGAAACTCTCCTCAAACAAAAAGAATCTACCTATGTTCCTATGAATACCCGTCATCGGTTGGAAAACCCCGGTTCTATTCCTCTGGTGATGATTGAGGTGCAAAATGGCGAATATTTAGGAGATGATGATATTCACCGTTTTGATGATCGAGAATAGGACAGTTTTCTTCCGTATATACTTTAGTTATTTGCCAAAATCTCGATCGTGCATGAAAAAATTATCCTAGTTACAGGGGCTGCCCGTTCTGGGAAAAGTGAATGGGCCGAATATTTAGCCAAAATCAGCCAAAAACCCGTTATTTATATCGCCACCTCCTCGGTGGATGAAAAAGATCAAGAATGGTGCGATCGCATTGAAAGACACCGGCAGCGACGTTCCCCCCAATGGCAAACCCAAGAAATTCCCCGACAATTAAGCGAAACTATTGATAATAGCCCATTTACTCACTGTTTATTGATCGATTCCCTCGGTACTTGGGTAGCCAATTGTTTAGAAATGTCGGCAGCTGAATGGTTAGAAATTAGCGATCGATTCTTGTATTCCCTCAAAAACGCGGCGGTTGATGTTATTCTGGTAGCGGAAGAAACCGGTTGGGGTGTGGTTCCCGCTTATCCCCTCGGTCGTCTGTTTCGCGATCGTTTAGGCGATCTCTGTCGTAGAATTGGCACAATAGCAGACGCGGTTTATCTAGTTACCGGCGGCCATGCTCTTAATTTAAGTCAATTGGGTCAGTCTTTGTCGATAATTGGGCAATAGAGAAGATGAGCAGCGATTATCAGCGTCAAGTGATTGATTTTTATGCCCTTCGTCACGATTACGATAACGATTTTACACAAGCTCGCGCCCTTAAATTAGTAAATTATCTCTATTTACAAAAAAGCCAATCTGTGCTAGACGTGGCAACGGGAACGGGATTTATAGCGGTAGCAATTGCCCCAAAAGTAAAAAGTGTCATCGGGGTTGATTTCACGCCAGAAATGATTGCCAGAGCCGAAAAAAAGCTAGAAGCATTAAATATCGAGAATATTGACCTAATTAACGCCGATATAGCTGCCATTGACTTTGCCGAGTCTAGTTTCGATCTGATTACCTGTTCTCTGGCGATTGCACTTTTCCCCGATATCCCGCAAGTGCTGGCAAAATGGTATCAATGGTTAAAAAAAGGCGGTTCGGTCGCTTTTTCCTGTAACAATTTAGAATCCCACTTCCTACCCTTGATCAGTGGTGTTTGTCGCGAAACCTATGGTTTTGAGTTGCCTAATCTGCATACTCCCATCGCCACCCCGGAAAAATGCCATCAATTGCTGGAAAATGCGGGATTTACCAATATATCGGTCAATGTCGAACAACTAGGTCGATATTTGCCCCTAGAAACCGCCAAAAACTTCTGGTATGGGCAGTATTTTTATCCTCAGCATAACCCTTTTGACCGCCTATCGGCTGCCGAAATTGCGACTCTAGTGAACAATTATCGCCGAGAAATCGAGAAAAATGCCACCGATCAGGGGGTATGGCAAGATGCAACCACCTTTTTTATCACTGCTAGTAAAAGTTAGAAAAAGATCATGAGTCAAGTTAAAACCATCTCCGGACGAGCTTTACCCTTGCGAGGCAACGATATTGACACCGATCGCATTATTCCGGCTCGTTTTTTGCGTTGTATCACCTTTGAAGGTTTAGGCGAACAAGTGTTCGCTGATGATCGAGCGGCTTTACAGGGGAGTCATCCTTTCGATCTACCCCAGTACCAAGGAGCGAAAATTTTGGTAGTTAATGGTAATTTTGGTTGTGGCTCTTCTCGGGAACACGCACCGCAAGCGATTTTACGTTGGGGAATTCAAGCAATTATCGGGGAAAGTTTCGCCGAAATATTTTTTGGCAATTGTATCGCTAATGGGGTTCCCTGTGTCACTGCTGAGGCAAAAACCATCACCCATTTACAGGATTTAATTACAGCTAATCCCGAAATTCCCGTCGATCTTTCCTTGACAACCATGACAGTGGAATGGGGGGATTTTGTCGCTACCGTGTCTATGAATGAAGGTTCCCGACAGATGTTAATAGAAGGGGGTTGGGATACCTGCGGACAGCTTTTACAAAATCTCGATCTGATTCAATCTACCGCCCAAAAGTTACCCTATTTAAGTTTCGTCTAGGGAAACAATCTAGGCTGAGGGTGCGTTAGTAATAGATTAACGTACCCCGGCAAGGATTTTGTTTGCAATGCAGCATCTGTAAATATTAAAAAATCTGCCTTATGACTAATTCTGATAATAATCTCCAAAATATCCAAGAACCGATTTTAAACGCTCCCGAAGATGTACGAAAAATCATCGATCGCGTTTTAAAATTGGAAAGAGATAAATTATACCAGCGCAATCCTCGTAATATCAATGATGATGTTTTAACGATTATTAAAGAAGTAATTCAATAATCAGTTATCAGTTATCAGTTATCAGTTATCAGTTATCAGTTATCGGTTTACTGAAAAAACTTCCCCATCATCCCCTCCATATAAATATGAAACTACTATCAATAAAGTTATGTAATTTTCGACAATTTTATGGTAAGACTCCTGAGATACATTTAGCGGCAAGTTCTCGCAATACAACGGTAATTTATGGCAATAATGGAGCGGGAAAAACAACCATTTTAAATGCTTGTACTTGGGTACTGTATGAAAAATTTACAGCAGCTTTTGCCGAACCAGAGTTATTAGTTAATAAACGGGCAATTACCGAAGTAAGCACGGGGACCTCCATAGAATGTTCCGCAGAAGTAAACTTTGAACATGAAAATAAACGCTATCAGGTAAAACGAAAATTTTTCGCCTACCAAGATGTAAATAGTAAAATTAAATACGGTTCAAATAGTTTGTATATGCTCTACGCTGGTGATGATGGCAATTGGTACACACCCAATCAACCAGCGGAGGATATTATTAATCAAATTTTACCCGAAAGTTTACACCGTTATTTCTTTTTTGATGGCGAATATATCGATCATCAATTCCGCAGTAGTAGCCAAGGTAAAATCGCCGAGGATACAAAGGAATTATTGGGAGTTAAAGTATTAGATCGAGCGATCGAGCATTTAAAAAAAGCCAAAAAATCTTTACAAGATGATCTTAAAGATTTAGGTGAATCGGATTTAAAAAAGTTATTAAAACAGGAAAGTAAAATTGAGCAGGATTTCGAGAAATTAAAACAGCGTCAGCAGGATATTATTAACCAGTTATCCCAGCAGGAAGAGTTAAAAAAGGCCGTGACTAATCGCTTACTAGAGTTAAGTGGTGCCGAGGAATTAAAACAGTTAAAAGAAAAATTAGAACAACAGGAAAGAAATCTGCGGCAAGATTTAGTCAGAACTAAAGATAAATTAAAGAAATTAATTTCTCAGCAAGCTTATCAAGTCTTTTTAAAAGGAATTAATCAAAATTTTCAGCAATTAATCGATCGCCTACGACAACAGGGGGAATTACCCAGTGGTATCAAACAGCAATTTGTCCAACAATTATTAGAGCGGAAAAAATGTATTTGTGGCCAGGAATTACAGGAAAATAGCCAAGCTTATTTACAGGTGGAAGACTGGATGAATAAAGCAGGAATGGCCGATGTGGAAGAAGCAGCCATTCGCTTATCTTCCACAGTCAAAGAAATGGATAAAAAAGTCTTAGATTTTTGGCAAGAAGTGGATAATTATCAAGCTAATATTCACCAATGGCGCTTAGAATTATCTTTGGTAGAATCAGAATTAGATGAAGTGCGGGATAAATTTCGCCATTATCCCGATGAAGATATTAAAAATCTGCAATCTCGCTTAGATGCGATCGAGGATTCCCTAAAAGATTTACGCTTGGAACAAGGCAGCAATAAAAATCAACTAGATATGTATGAAAAAGAGTTAGAATCCCTGCAAAAACAGGTACAGAAACAGCAACAAAAAGAGGAAAAATATAATTTAGGACAACGACGTATTTTAGTGACTCAAGAGGCAATTAATCGCATTAGTGAGGTAAGAAAAAGATTAGAAAATCAGTTTCGTTTGTCCTTAGAAAAACGGGTACAGGAAATCTTTAGCTCAATTTCTTTTACTCCCTATATTCCCCGTATTAGTCCCGATTACGAGGTAAGACTATTAGAAAATACCACAGGATTTGCCATTCCCGTGGCAGCTTCTACCGGAGAAAATCAGATTCTTAGTTTATCTTTTATCGGGGGAATTATCGATCGAGTGCGAGAATGGAGTCAGAAAAATACTTTAATGGGAATTGATAGCAGCACTTTTCCTCTGGTGATGGATTCCCCTTTTGGTAGTCTTGATCATATCTATCGTCGGCAAGTTGCGATCGCGATTCCTAAATTAGCCAATCAGTTAATTGTTTTAGTGACAAAAACTCAATGGAGAGGAGAAGTAGAAACCGAGATTTCTCCCTATATTGGTAAAGAATATGTGTTAGTTTATAATTCTCCGAAAGCAGATTGTCAAGAGGACTTAATTAATCTTCATGGGGTTGATTATTCTCTGGTGAAACGCAGTCCTAATAATTTTGAATATACAGAAATTATCGAAGTTAATCGATTTTCCTCCTGACTACTAAATTCTGTTGTTATAACTAAATTTTAACTTCTAATAAAACGATCAATTGCTGTATTCATTGTCCCAACACGACGGTATAATTCCACAAGTTCCGTGGTGACAATATTATAATCCCCTAAATATTTATGGAGATTAGTTCCTTCTTTTTGATGGGCAATTTCTACTAACCTTTCCTCTCGCAATTCTTGCAAATGATCGAGGATGTTTTCTAAAGTATCTTCGAGGGGAGGTAAGGGAAGAGGAGGATTATTTGTTTGCAAAGCTTCGGTTAATTGCGTCAAAGTTTCGGTTATTTGTTGCGTGAACAGACTGAGATTAGGATGGGGAGGACTACCGCGATATTGTTCCAATTCCGTCAATAAAACTGTCACCCCGCGACCAAAACGAGGAATATAATTACTTAAAGTGATTGCCGGTTCCATTTGGGGAAAGACTGTGCTAGGATCATCAATTAATCTTTGTAGGGCCGTTTGCATCGTTGTATTTGCTCGTCGAGCTTTATCGCGATAGGAAGATAAAATTGCAGTTTGATAGGATGATTCTCCTAAATAAACTGCCATAACTGACTGAAAAAATATTTGATTAGCTTCTAATGCTTTAATGGCAGCGAGGGAAAAACGTTCATCTTCATTAAACCGCAAAAAACCGAAGGAAAGGACAAAGGCCAAAGCACTACCGATTAAAGTATAAATTATTCTGATATACTCTAAATTAATACCGTCATTGCTGGCATCCAGACGACTGATGATTAAAGCAAAAATTGTGATAAAAAATACTGCCAAACTATAGTGAAATCGTACCAAAGCTAAAGCGATCGCTATAGAAATCACCCCAATAATTTCTAACCAGATCGGATTATCGATAATTGGCAACAGTGCCAAAACAAAAAACGAGCCTAAAATTGTGCCAAACACCCGATTAAAAAAGCGTTGAAAAGTCAGGCTAAAATCTGGTTTTAACACAATAACTAAGGTTAAACCAATCCAAAAACTATGGGTAATTCCTAGCTTATTGTAAATCAAGACTCCTAGCGCACTTCCCAAACCCAAGCGTAAACCATGGCGAAATAGGGGCGATTCTAGATTAAAATTAGATTTTAAGGGTTCCCACCAAGCTTTTTCTTGGCTGTACTCTTTTTCTATCCCTTCAAAGTTCCGCTGCCAGGGATTTTTTTTATCGGAAAAGTCCTCGCTTTGCCGCAAATGTTGCGCTGTTTCACTGGCTATTTTTAGCTGTTTAAATAATTTTTTTAAACGATTATTTAATTGCGAAATTGCCACATAACTGCTATAATCATCCTGGGCATTTTCTAAAACTTTAGCTTGCAGGTTTTTTTGTTGCTCGATCGCCTTGAGTAATAGCTGCAAACGCTCACAATCCGGTCGTTTATTTCTACCCAAAATTAACCTGGCAATATCTTCGCAAATTTCCGCCACTTGCACGAGAATATCTTCTAATAAAATAGCCACCGTGGTCAGTTGTGGCAAGGGATGAAGATGAAGCAATTCTCGCAGCGCGATTAAGCTGGTATTAATGCGATCGCTATCTTCAATCAAGACAATTAACAATTCCCGCAGCTCACTCTTTCCCCAACGTCCCCGACGCGTCAAGGTGACAGTTTTCCTAGAACGGAGCAACAGTTGCCGGATTTTATCAAAATATGGCTCCTCATCAGCATTAGAACGAGAGTGTAAAGGCAAAGAGCGGAGATAGGTGGCGATACCCTGAAAATTTTCTGCCGTTACCTGACGTAAAGGCTGATTAGGGCGAAAAGGCCAGATAAACAGTGCTAAAAAAATTGTCCATCCCCCTCCCAACACAACGATTCCGGCCCGTTGTAAAGCGACGATAATATCCCCCGATGGTAGAGAAACAGCAAAAAGCAGCAATAAACTGATTACTAACCCAGCTAACGCCCCATTTTCCCCGTAAACTGTCAAATAACCCGCTAGAAACAACCCGCAAAAAACTATCACCACGGTCAATCCTAGCCAAGCACTGGCTAATGTGCCGATGATCAAAGCTAGAGCCATCCCGACAGTCGTAGCCACCAGGGTTTTCGCTCTCAGGCAGTAAAGTCCCCCCGCATCGGCTAAAATCAAGATTTGAGCCGCTAAACCGACCATTAACCCCAATTTTGACTGATCTAACATATCACCGATAATAATCGGTACCGCGAGCGCCAATAAAGTCCGAATCCCCCGCTCGATCTCGATATCGCCACTAGGACGCAATAAAAAAGCAAATCGCTGAAGTAGCATATAGCACTTATCTTAATTGTCAGGTATGAGGTTTTCGTTTTGGGGAGTCATACTAAATCCCGTGAGTATAAGTTACATATCTGGAAAGGCACTCCTGTAAAAGAGGGAATAGATAATCACTCTTTAATAACCGGATTTAGTATCAGTATTCTCCGAGTCACCTGATTAGGTAACGATTTCTTTCCCGTCTCCTTTCTCCTGTCTCCTGTCTCCTGACTCCTAACTCCTTAATTCTGCCCTATTAGGGCAGCCAACGGGGTTTAAAACCGGCGTTGAGTTCTTGAGGTAAAATTTTCGGGGTGCTATTGGGACTGAATTGATCCGGGAGTGGTAATAACCAGAGACGACCATCGGCAATGCTCGACCCCTCCCCAGTGACTAGATCATTTCCGACTCCAAAGGGTATGGTTACTAACTGATCAAATAATAAGGCCACGCCATCGGGAGACATACTCATCTGCACGTCACGATAATTAGGTAAGGCCAGCAGGGGGATCATTTTACCCGTTTCTAGGTCAATAATCCCTAAAAAAGGCTCTTCTTTCACTTTGCCATCGCTGCCCATAACCAGATCGCTTTTCAGACAGTAAAGGGTTTTTTCCTGTCGCGGTTCAAATTCACAGCTAATAATCGGATTAGCTGTTCTTAATAGTAGTCTTGACTCTCCCCGATCGTCGAGCAGAAATAGCGATCGCTGATTATCCGGTTCTGATTTTACCATTAGTTTTTGGCGACCATCCCGGGAAAAAGCGAGGATTTTCTCGTAGGTAGGCAAAAATTGTGGTTTTCCTCCTTGGACATCCAAAGGAATCACCGCTACCCCTCCCGTTTGACTGACAACCGCTTTTTTCCCGTCGGGAGATAGTAAAAAATTATCCCCTTGTATTCCTAACGGTCGCGATTGTCCATCATCCCTGATTACCCATAAACTGGCATCCCCCGGATTCCCATGATTGATTCTCTGCACGATTAGGGTTTTGCCGTTATCTGAGAGATTAAAACGCAGATTTTGATAGGTTTTTGCATCTAAAAACCTTTCTATACGACCACTGGCCAAATTTTGACTATTTTCGTCATGATTTAACCCCGTGGTAATTGTGTAAAGTTGCTGTTTTGGGGTATCTCGTCCTAAGTCAGAGCGATCGAAGGCCGAGAATAAAATTCTATCCCCCCTCGGATAGATTTGAAAATCCGTGACCACCAGATCCCCGGGGGTAAGGATGGTTTTTTTCAGTTCTGTGACGTTATTTGCCCCCTGAATGATATTACAGACAATTAAACGGCCTCTTTCCTCTTGGTTGACTCCAATATAGGCAAAAGCTCGATCGTGGCTGTAAAATTCGCCGATAAAGTCCTCTCCTTGGGCAATGGGTAACTTTATCTGATATTTTTTGCCGTAGATTGGCAATTCCGTCAAAGTATAAGTCAAGCGATCGCCAGACCAGCTAATTTTACCCGGTAAGGGAGGATCGATCACCAAGCTGGTTTCCACCTCCGAACGGTCAATCGGTCGATTAAAACTTAAAGTAAAATAATTGTCCCTAACGCCGATTTTTCGTCCTTGCCAGCTAAAATTCTCCCCTCGCGTAGGAACTTGATTTCCCTGGATCAAAATCGACGATATCGCCGCAATTAAAGCCAAAATAGTCGCTAACACTAAGCGATCGAACCAAGCTAATCTTTTCATCAGTTATCAGTTATCAGTTATCAGTTATCAAGAGTCAGTCAGGAGTCAGTCAGGAGTCAGTCAGGAGGCAATAGGCAATAGGCAATAGGCAATAGGCAATAGGCAATAGGCAATAGGCAGCTTTATTCTCCCCACACCCCACACCCCACACCCTACACCCTACACCCCACACCCTACACCCCACTTTCTCATCAGCTTTAGTAATGATTGTCATCGGTTTTTTCAATCGAATAAATAAAAACGCCCCCAAAAAGGAAGCGTTTTTTAACTTATCATGAGGACTTAGCAAAATGTGTGCAGAGTTAGAATGCGGATGTTGGATGGGGATCCAGCATCTGTTTATTTTTAACCACCGATCGCCGGTGTCGTCAAGGCCATAGGGATGGCATTACCGGAAGCTAAATCGAGGGGGAAGTTTTGACATCCTCACCGCCGTAAAACGGACGGCGATTCCCAAACCTCACGATTTAGGTTTCTGCTTCTTTCCCTTGCGGGGTTCCGCACCTGCCTTAACAGATTTACTCTGTTCTGGTCTTATGGTCGCTCTACAGACTGACA
>NZ_JBHFLL010000242.1:0-16141 GCF_041928595.1 Microcystis sp. BLCC-F209 | reverse complement strand
GCCACCGCACTTTTTATACACACTCGATCGTCATAGATGAACATTAGGAGACAAACAAGCTCCAGTCGCTACGACCCTCACAAATTTAGCAGACTTGTACGATTCCCAAGGCAGGTACACAGAAGCGGAACCTCTCTATCTATAAGCTTTATATTTTTTTAAACGACTCTTAGGAGACAATCATCCCCATGTGGCAAATTCCCTCAACAATTTAGCAGGATTGTACTATTCCCAAGGCAGGTACACAGAAGCGGAACCTCTCTATCTAGAAGCATTAGATTTGAAAAAACGACTCTTAGGAGACAATCATCCCAATGTGGCACAATCTCTCAACAATTTAGCAGCATTGTACGATTGCCAAGGCAGGTACAAAGAAGCGGAACCTCTCTATCGAGAAGCGATTAAGATTGCTACCCAAGTATTAGGAGACAATCATCCCCATACCCAAACAATTATGGAGAACTATAAAACTATGTTGTCGCAACTCCGACAAGCAGAATCAAGATGAGTTAGAGTTTAAATGCTTAGGAAAATAGGGCTTGTAGGCGCACGGATTTTCCATTATGAATATAATATCATGTCAAGGGGCTTTTGTCAAGAGAAAATTTGACAACATCCAGATAATGTAGGGTACGTTAGACGGCAAAAATTTCCGCTTTAACTTCAAGCTAACAATCCGTCGTAACGCACCACCAATCATCAACTATGATTGAATTAATCACTGATAACTGATAACTGATGACTGATGACTGATAAAGCTATGACACTCAAAGAACAACTAATTAAAGAAATCGAGCAGACACCTGACACCCTTTTGACTGAATTACTTGACTTTTTGCTCTTTATCAAAGAAAGACATACTGAAATAGAAATTACAGAAGAAGAGCAAGCTAACATAATCGCTTCTGAATCAGCTTATCAAGCAGGAGACTATCTAACCCTCGAAGAATATGAGGCAACTCAAGCGTGAACTACAGAGTTATTATTCCGAAACCAGTTCAAAAACAACTAAACAACTTACCCAAACAACAACGCGAACGCTTAATTACTGCCATTAGACTACTTACCGATACACCTCGTCCTAGCGGAGTCAAGAAACTCAAAGGATATGATGACACCTACCGAATTAGAATAGGAGATTATCGCATCATTTACAAAATTCAAGATCAAGAAATGCTTATTATCATATTGAGTAGTATTCATCGAAAAGATGCTTATTGAACCTCTCAGTAGGTGGGTGGAGTGAGAACTATAAAACTATGTTGTCGCAACTCCGGCAAGCAGAATTAAGATGAGTTAGAGTTTAAATGCTTGGGAAAATAGGGTTCGCAGGCGCACGGATTTTCCATTATGAATATAGTATCATGTCAAGGGGCTTTTGTCAAGAGAAAATTTTTTTGACCCGGAAGGAATTCAACCTAGATAAAAACTGAGGATCAGAGCCACTAAAAAACTCATTAACAGGCATAAAGTTCCGAAATAAAGGACGATTTTAGGACGGAAAGCTGATAGGAGGAGGATAAAAGCTTTAATATCAATAAGGGAAGCGACCAGTAAAAAAGCTAGAGTGGAACCCACGGACAGATTAGTAATTAAAGAACCGGGGACAAAAGTGCTAAGACTGGTATTAACAGCGAGGGTGAAACCAAAGAACAACTGCACGAGAATTTGAGTAACGGGAGTATCCCCCCAGGCAATTAATTGACTCTGAGGTAATAATAACTGAAAGATACTAGCGATGGCACAGCCAATAATTAATAATCCCCCTAATTCCAGTGCTTCATCGATAAAGTTATCGAGAAATAACTGCACAGAAATTGGCCAAGCTTGCCTATCTCTAGTTTTATACTCATAAACAAGACTGCCGACTCTTTGCAGGGGTTGACTGGCTGCTTCCTCCGGTAAAAAACTACCAGAAAGAACTAAACTCGATTCTAGGGGAATTTCACTATCGGTGCGGGGTTTTTCCCGATAGAAACTAAAGAGAGTTCCGATAACAATTGCCATTAACCAGACCGAAAGCGATCGATAGAAGAAAATACTAGAATAGGTGAAAGTCTGCCAAGTTAGCCAAAGAGTGACGATATTTAGGGTAGGTGCAGCGGTGAGAAAGCTAAACACCACCCCTGGGGGTACCCCCTCTAATAAAAATCTTCTAGCGACGGGAATCGTGCCGTATTGTCCGACGGGTAAGATTAATCCGATTGTACTGCCAACGATCGCTCCTAACAGTCGATTACGGGGAAATATCGCCGCTAATCGCTGTTTATTGACGAAAACAAGCAAAAAACTGGAAACGGCTGCCCCCAAAAGTAAAAAGGGAAGCGAGGTCAAGACTAAACTAAGAAAAAAAGTAACAGCGATAGAAATTTGATTCATGAATAGGGTTCAAGATCGGAAGCTATCCTACAAAATAGCAGATAAGGTAAAAAGTAAAAAGAGCGGTTTTAGATGCAACAATAGGTTAGTTTGTTGAAATCAACAATTAAAAAGAACGTAAAGCGATTAATTGTGCCTCAGCTTTATGAAGGGATTCTAACCATTCTTTTTCGGGATCGCTATCGGCAACTATTCCCGCTCCCACTTGTCCCCAAACGGTGTTTAAATTCCCTTGAGCAGTCATTAATAGGGTACGGATGAGAATATTCAAATCTAAATGACCCCGTAGGTCAATATAGCCACAGGAACCATAGAATAAATTGCGTCGCACCGGTTCCAATTCTTCGATAATTTCTAGACAACGAACTTTCGGACAACCGGTAATTGTTCCCCCCGGGAAAAGAGCTTTAATTAAATCAATAGCATGATACTTTTTATCTAATTTTCCTTGAACATTACTGACCAAGTGCATAACATGACTATAACGCTCGATCGTCAGTAATTCATCCACATGAACCGATCCCCATTCACAAACTCTACCCAGATCATTACGTTCTAGATCCACTAGCATAATATGCTCGGCCCGTTCTTTTTTATTAGTTAATAGTTCCTCGGCCAATTGTCGATCGAGTGCCTCGGTTTTACCCCGGGGACGAGTTCCAGCGATCGGTCTAGTGCTGGCTATTCCTCTTTCTAATTTCACCAATCTTTCGGGAGAACAACTAATCATTTCTCCCCAAGGGGTGCGCCAATAACTGGCAAAAGGAGAAGGGTTAATCTGTTGTAAACTGCGATAAATTTGCCATCCTTTTGCCTTAGTTGTGCTTTGAAATCTTAGGGATAAATTTGCTTGAAAAATATCACCTTTTCTGATATAATCTAAGGCTTTTTTAACAGCTTTTTCGTAGTCGAGTTGAGAAGTATAAAAGATTAAGGGAGAGGGATGGGGATCGATAAACTCAAAATCGGGGTTAGTGGTTAAAGATTGTTCGTATTTATCTAAATCTTCAGGTTTAGTGGCAGCTAACCAGAGAATTTGTGCTTGGTGATCGAGAATGGCAAAACTATCCGGTTCATACCAATAAGCGACGGGAAAAGGGAGACTATCAGCTTTCCTGTCGGGTAATTTTTCTATTTCCCAAGCTAAATCGTAGCCTAACCACCCCAACCAACCACCATGGAAGGGAAGATGATCGGGAAGATGATCACATCGGGGTTGGGGGAGTAAACTGCTTAAAAAGGGCAAAATTTCGCCCAGTGCGGGGGTCCAAAGCTGACGCGGGGAACCAGCACAAAGAGAGTAACGGGAGAGGGAATTACCCGGATAGGGACTTTCTAGTAAAGTAGCGATCGCATCTTGGGAGAATAAGCAGGCAAAAACCTCGGAACCAGTGCGCTGATGCAGAGGAAGCGATCGCCAATGCCATGCTAAAGGTTTTTGCATCTAAAATCGCGGGCCAAAATAGCTGGGAAATTGGGTATAACTAGGGTTTTGGTGTTAGTTGTGGGGGAGTTGATCTTTCCTATCTGCTAACACCTATGATCTTAGTCCTAAATGTTTGCTGCCTCCCAATTATCCCCGATAATCGAGGTCAATTTCTTTAGAACCGCCGCGCTGTAATTGGCCTAATAATTCCCCTAACTGACTCCAAACCAAACCACCGATAAAGATAGTCATCGGGAGAGAGATAGCGTAGGCAACCCAACCATTGAGAATAAATATATCTAATCCCGAGGCCAGGAAAAGACAGATTCCTACACAAATACCAATAAAAGGAATTTGTAAGGAACTGGATTTCAAAAGATTTTGATCGTCTGAACCCTTATTTTTATACCAATTGTTAACCACTTGCTTGAGACTAGCTTCAAAAGCGGCCCCGCAGGTAATACCGATAAATAAACCGGCAAAAACTAGAAAATAGGGCGGTTGGGGCAGAAAATAATAATCCATAGAAAAAGTGATTAACCGATGATGACCTTAAACACTTTAACGCGAACTGGTTTCTCGCGGAAGGACAGCGGCCACACCTTGAGACGATAATTCCCGAAAAGCGCTCATGGCCACATCCAAGAGTCGCCGCGGTTGCAATTCTCCTTGAATTAAACCCCAGAGACGTTGTACTTCTGCGGTATGGAGACGGTCATCTTCCGTTAAAGCTAATAGCAATTGACGACGCAGATAACGACCTTCTTCCGAGAGAAGAAAAGTGATGCCTAATTGCGCTGTGGGCAGTAAATCGAAGTTACTTTCCGATCGAGCCATTGTAATCATGTTTTCTAGGCGTTGCCACTGGAATTTACCGTCTTTGAACAGCACATCCAATAAACGTCGGCGCAGTTGGGGCGATTCCCCGGTCAGGAGACGTTTAGCGACGTAGGGATAGGCCACTTGGACGATTTTGAAGTTAGGATCGAGGGTGAGGGCTGCCCCTTCTTGGGTGACGAGGGAACGAATAATCAGGGCGAATTTGGCGGGAATCCGGAAGGGATACTCGTACATCAATTCGGAGAAATCATCGGTAATGGTGCGGAAATTGAAGTCACCGACCCTTTGACCGATGGCATTGCCTAAAACTCGTTCTAGCGCTGGAATAATAGGTTTTATATCCGTTTCTGGGGTTAAAAATCCCAGTTTGACAAAGTTGCTGGCTAGGTTTTCGTAGTCTTTGTTAATTAAATCGACGACGCAACTGGCGAGGGTTTCTTTAGTTTCCTCCTCTAACTGGTCCATCATGCCAAAATCGATATAGGCCATGCGACCATCAAAGGTGGCGAAAAGATTACCCGGATGGGGATCAGCATGGAAAAAGCCGTGTTCGAGGAGTTGCTGTAATCCGGAGGTGACGCCGATTTTAACGATATTATTGGGGTCTAATCCTAAAGCTTTGATGTTCTCGGTATCGGTGAGTTTATAGCCATCAATCCATTCCAGGGTGAGGACGCGGCGACCACTATAACGCCAGTAGATACTGGGAACTTTAACTTCGGGGTTATTTTGGAAGTTGGTGGCGAATTTTTCGGCGTTGCGACCTTCGTTTTGATAGTCGATTTCCTCAAAGAGTTTGGTGCCGAATTCATCGACAATCAGGGTGAGGTCGTGGCCGAGATTGAGGGGTAATAAACGGCCGAATTTTTGGGCGGCCCAGCGCATTAGATATAAATCGAGGCTTAAAAGCGCCCGCAGCCCGGGCCGTTGCACTTTAACGGCTACTTCTTCACCGGTGGGGAGTATCGCTTTGTAAACCTGGCCTAAACTAGCGGCAGCCACAGGGGTGGGGGATATTTCTCGATAGGCTTTTTCTACAGGCATCCCCAATTCTGTCTCGATAAGGGCAAAAGCGATGTGGTTATCGAAGGGGGGAAGTTGGTCTTGCAGTTTAACTAATTCGTCTAAAAAGTCTTTGCGAACGAGGTCGGGACGGGTAGAGAGAGCTTGACCGACTTTGATGAAGGTGGGACCCAAACGGGTGAGAATTTGCCTAAGTTCGCTGGCACGCCGGTATTTATTGGCTTCTTCTTGCTTTGTCCATTTGTCCCAGAGGAGACTGAGGAGAAATAATCCTAAAGACCAAATAATCACGAAAGCGCGACCGAACAATTGCCAAGGTTTATAACGGTATTGTTGAGCGATCGCTTCTGCACTGTAAGGAGTGAACTGTGTTTCTTCTCGTTTCCGGTCAGTTTGACTGTCTTGATGCCGACTCACTAGCTAATCTCTATATATCTTACGCCACTTGATATTGTATCTAAGTTCCTGACATCAGTATACAAAACTACACATTATTTAATAATTGTTATAATTCCCTGAGAAATTATAAGTATTTATAACTAGACTGCCGGGGAAATTCTCGGCTAGTGGATGTCCTCAAGTACCTGATGGATATTTTCAACAAGCTGTTCTATAAAGGTAACGGCATCATTAACCATATTTTCATCAATATTCCAGCGATTGCCAATGCCATAACTCGGGTCTATATCAGCTTCATGGGCGATTTTATTCCTTCGATCAACAATTGCGCTAAGTTGGCTTTTAATATCTTTGGCTGGTTTATTTAGTTTGCTGGCCACTTCTTCCCACAATTTCTTGGCTGAAATTAGTCTAATGGCCTCCGCTATCTTGTCCGGTTGTTGATAGCTTTCATAGCTGAGTTTTTCTCTAATTTCAGCTTCTAGCCAATGATTACTATTAAGTTTGTTGGTGAGAAGATTTTCAATCATTGGTAGTACCTCGGAAATTGAGCGAGATTCTTGACCAAAAAAAGAACCGTAGTTTTGTTGAATTTCGTTCTCTAACCAAGAGCCAATACTAATAGCTATCAATCGTTCTTGTCGTGCGCCATTCAAGGAGACTTTAAAACGAGAAAAGGCAGATTGAGAACTGTTAGGAGTGGGAGAAGGTTCTGAACGTTGGCCTCGATAAATTTCTAGCATTCCTAGAGTAACCACTTCGTGAATATAATAATCTAAAGCGCTTACAGTCAGGACTAAAGCGGCTCTGAGGATATCCGATACATCTAGGGCGGAAGTAGTCTGAGATTTGAGGGAATTGTGGATAGCGATCAAGTCACGAACGCGGGCAAGACTAAGGCGAAATTGTTCAATGGCTAACTGCATAAATCTCGGAGGTAAGACCGATAACTTTGTCTGCTAAGTCAGAAAAAATATCTTTAAATTTTTGTTGTTTTTCTTGGGCTTGCTCTAACACTGTACCTTGCCATCCTAATTGTTCAGCAGTTAGCGCAAAAACGGGCGTTTGATGCTCTTGAGATAAGGCAATAAGACTATTAAAATCAGGTATTTTTACTAGAGTACAGCAAGCTGGTACACCATTCTGATCGTAGATAAATTTCGGTAGCATCATGCCAGTTCTTTCTAAAGCTGGAATCATTTTATTGCCGATATTTTCCTCGATTGTGTTAATCCAGTTTTGAAAAGCTTTTGTTTCTTGTCCACCTATGATTCGATATTTCTGAACAATAGTTCCCAAAAAATGTAGGTTAACTTCGGGGAAGGGATAGTTGGCGGTTTTGAGAATTGGTAAAGCACTAGCTGCCTTAGCCCATTGGTGCCACTTAGGCAAGATTTTAGTTAAAGAATCGATAGCCATAACCGAGAAAAAATCCGCTGTGGTTGGCACAATAAAAAAGTTGCTGGTCATCAGTATATTTTGATTGATTGACCCCAAACTGGGACTCATATCGATTAAAATATAGTCAGCTTGAAATCTTTCGGCAGTTTTGTCTAATAAATATGTAATCGCACCGGGGAGATTTTTTAAAGCCTGAATTGACCCACTAAGTTCTTGAGCAATACCTAGGGTAACTTCATATTCAGCTAACCCCACATGACCGGGCAATAGAAATAAACGATCACGACCATCAATAGGAATACAGTCCACAGCTTCAATTAATCTCGGTTGAGACTCAAAAGCAGGTGCTAAAGCTGTTTTAATATTAGAGTAAGTATTGTAGATTGCTTGTAGTCTTTCCTCCCTATCTTCACTTTCTTTAGCCAAAGCCATACCAGTTAAGTTGCATTGGGGATCGGTATCGACAATAATTACTCTTTTGCCCTTCTCAGCAAGCATCCAACCAAGGTTAAAAGTGGTTGTAGTTTTGCTGACTCCACCTTTATGATTAAAAAAAGCTATTTTTTGCACCATGGCATTAATTATATTTGAAGATTGTTGCCCTTGGTCATTATTATAACATCAGTGGGGGTTAAGCAGATTTTGCCATGATTTCTAGGGAAGAATAGGGCTAACCTTCGGATTCCTCGTGTTAATGCCTAGCAATTAAGAAAAAATTGCGCCATGGTTTCTGCCCTAACACCCCCAACTGGATATTTAAGCAATTTCATCGGGATTAATGCCCAATTCTCGCAGCTTTTGGGCTAATTTTTCCGCCCGTTGTTGTTCTCTTTCTTTGGCTAATCTTTCCTGTTCTTTGGCTAATCTTTCCCGTTCTTTGGCTAATCTTTCCTGTCGGGCCGACTCTTGAGGGGTGGGAACCAATTCACCCGATTCGGTGAAATAGCGCAATTTATTGGCAAAAATCCCTAAATATAATCCTAGTTGCTTACTCCATAAATAACCGTTTTCATTGGGGGTAATCGGTTGGTATTGTCCCTCGATTAAAGTGAATCCTTGCCATTCTAAAGTATTGGGATCAAACAAAAAATATTCAGGAGTCCGGAAAGTATGCTGATATAGTTCCTTTTTGGCTTTTCTGTCCACATTAGCAGTGGAATCGGAGAGAATTTCGATGATTACATTGGGATATTTACCCCCTTCTCCCCAGACAACCCAACTTTTCCTGGGACGTTTCTCTGTATCTAAAACCACGAAAAAATCTGGTCCACAAAAATCTCGCTGTTTCAATTGCCTTTCGTTATAATAAATAGTCAAATTGCCCGAGGCATAGTAATCGTTTCTATCTTGCCAGAGCCAATCAAGACAAGATAATAATAAAATAATTTGTTGTAAATGCAGATCACTTTCCACGGGTGGTTCATCACTCCATAAATCGGTGGGAGGACAGACAATATCGGTAGCAATATCTAGGGTTGTCATCGTTTATAAACCCATTGAGTCAATTTGGGGTGATTCTAGCCACAAGCCACAATCAATACAATTATATTATAAGTCTGATCGTTTTGCTTGGGGCGCATCTCATTTTTGTAAATCGACTAAGTTGCGATTTTTAAGGGGAAACTTTCTGCTAAAATCGGGCGTTACTTTCGGTTTTATCACTCAATCCAAGCTTTTGGGGGGTTCTACCCCCCAAACCCCTAGGGCTGATTCATTCTCCGAATCTAATTCTTTTTTTTGCTACCTTTAATCGCTTATGAGGCAAGCAAAGCACGACGTTTTTAAAAATTTTCAGATATTTATTCCAAGAAATCGACTAAAAACGTTGCCAGATAAGTATTTGAGAGAATGACATTTGAGATAATGAAACGACCCTACCCAAACCCCGGAGCGCATTAGTTTTTCGGTGAGATGCTTACACGCGATTGTTCATATTTTTGTACCAATTTAAGAGTCACTGATAATTGCTGATTGTCGGTATTTCTGCAAATGTGGGATGCACTCCTTAATCTTCCGCTCGGTCTTAGGGAGATTTTTGTCAAGTCTGAACTCGAATTATACTAAATCCGTTGAGTAACGCACAGAAAACGGGTTTCTCGGAGAAACCCGTTTTCTACTCATGCACTCATGCAAAAAGGGGAATAAATAATCAGTTTTTAATAACCAGATTTAGTATTACTTAACAATTCGGTGAAGGTAAATCAACGAGAGCCGTTAATCTTTATTAAGGAGGGTTTGCCCTCAATTCCCTTAGTTGAAGGACTTATAAAAACCAGAAAAAAGCAACTAAAATAACAGTGAGAGTGGCGGCAAAAATGAGAGCGTATTCAATTTTCTTATTGATAATACCAATAACCATGACTAGGGTAATTGCCAAAAGAAACACACCGATATAGACTAGATTTTGAGAACCTGAATTAACTAAATTATTATTTAAAGTCGGTGTGGGTGTGGGAGTTTGTAGAATTGTTGATGAGAGACTAATCGTGGGGGTAATGAACATAAATATTTATGACTACCATAGAACTAATTTTATACAGTAAACCGGACTGTCATCTTTGCGAAGGGTTGTTAGAGAAACTAGAAAAAATCCGTCAACCGGACTGGCAGTTAGAAATTAGGGACATTACCAGTCGAGAGGATTGGTTTAACGCTTATCAGTACGAAATCCCCGTCCTCTGTCAAAAACTGGCCACGGGGGAAAAAATCCTTCCTCGTCTTTCCCCCCGGGCAAATGCCGAACAATTAGCCCGTCTTTTAGCAAATAATTTAACCTAGGGGCTAATTACCCGGACTAGGACTAACGACCGGACTCGGAGAGGGAGAAGACTGGGCGACCGGTTGCGGTTTGGCTGCGGGTTTAGATTGATACCATTTAAAGTGTTGGTAGGCCGTGCGTGATATTTGTTGAATCAGAGTCCTAGCGTTACTATCATTGTGGGGACGTTTGACCATCACTGCTCCTAGATAGCGTTTGCCGTTGGGCATATCAATAATCCCCGCATCCCCTAACATAGAGCCAATATCACCGGTTTTATGGGCAATATCGGCGGCTTTCTCGATACCTTGCGGCAGCAGGGTGCGGGTGCGCGTTTCCTGCATAATATTCAATAGACGATCGCGGGAACGTAAACTGAGCAATTCCCCTTGATTAACTTTTCCTAAGATTGTCACCAAATCTCTCGGACTTGTGGTATTGGTTCCTTCCAAGTCAGGTAAAGGGTTATTAATTACCGTACTGGTCAAACCCCAAGCTTGAAAACGCTGATTAAGAGCCTTTTTGCCGCCCATGCGCTTGATTAACATATTAGTAGCGGTATTATCGCTAATTACGTTCATTTTAGTGGCGGTTTCTAGGGCAGTATAGGTTTTATTCACTCCTAGATACTGCATATCCCCGGATCCACTGGCCATGACATCCTTACTGGCCACAAGGGGTTCATCGAGACGAATTTTTCCCGCATCCACATCCTCAAAAAAGGCCACCAGAATGGGGATTTTAATCGTACTAGCGGCGGCAAAAATAGTATCTCCGCGAAAATTAGCGTAAGCACCGTTATCGAGGTCAATAAATAAAGCTCCCGCCTGTAATTTCGGATATTTTACCACTAAAGCCTGTAATTTCTGGTTAAGGCTGCTGAGATTTTCGTTGAAAACTAACGTGGTCGGTTTTGGGGTGACGGGTTTAGGAGTCGGGGAATTAGTAGCGGTGGGTTTTGGGTGTAGGGGTAATTTGCTCGGATCCACCACCGTTAAAACCGTACCAGCGATCGCACCTAAACCGACACCAAGGATAGAGAAGCGAAGAACCTGAAGGAGAAAAGAAGCGATTAGGTTAGGTTTACGTTGTTTTTTTGCCCTTTTAACCGGTAAAGACCTTTTTTGATTGTTTGAGTCCAGGGACCTAGGGGACTCAGGGCCGGATTGGACTTTGGTGGGACGACGAGTTACTTGACGAGTCACGGTTTTCCTCAAGGGTATCCAGATTTATTATCGATCGCTAGGAGAATTTTTTTTCTTGCCCTTGAGACTATCAAGACCGAGAAAAAGTTGCCCGATACTTTCAATATGACCGATAATGCCCCGCAGCAGGGCTAATTCCTCCACCGTGGGCCGGGCCCGATGATAAAATTGCCGGAATTTCTCCATCCTAGCGGCGGCGGTGTGGGGGTAAAGATAGCCAATTTTGAGCAAAAAGCTCTCCAAGTGCTGATAATAGCCTTCTAGAGCCTCAAAAGTGGCATTAGGGAGCGTTTCTAACCGGGGTTCGAGCCTATTTTCCGTCGCCATTTGGTACAGTTCGTAGGAGCAAACCGCCACCGCTTGGGCGAGATTAAGGGAGGAATATTGAGGATTAGCGGGAATACCGACAAAACGCTGGGCGTGGTTCAGTTCGCTGTTACTTAAACCCCGGTCTTCTGGACCAAAAATTAAGGCCGATTCCAGGTTAGGGGTGAGTAACCAGGGTAAGGCAGTCCGGGGTGTTTCGAGGGGAGTATTCAGGTGACGGGGTTTCGAGGTGGTGGCAATGATGCGATGACAACCCTGCAAAGCTTCCCCAAGGGTGGCTACCCGTGAACAGTTTTCTAGGACTTCAATTCCGTGTACTGCCATGCGTCGCGCTTCTTCTGCAAGGATATCACAGGCGGGATTGACGATAATTAAGCGACTTAAGCCCATATTCCGCATAATTCTGGCAGTGGAACCCACATTTAAGGCTCCGGCCGGTTCAACCAAAACAATTCTCAGGCGATCGAGTGGGGAACTCTGATTATTTTCATCTACACTCATAGATAAGGCGCAGTTTTTGACTTTTTAATTTTAATCATGGCACGTCAGGTCTCGAAGTCCGATCTTCCCAGTAAAATTTGTCCCGTTTGCGGTTTATCCTTTACTTGGCGCAAAAAGTGGCAAAACTGTTGGCATGAGGTCAAATACTGTTCAGAACGTTGTCGTCGTCGCAAGTCCTCGGCCAATCAGTAAAAAGCCGAGAATTTTAACTATCAAATAGGCACTCTTGCAAAGGGCAATTTTTAGCTGGGGACTTAGATGGATAATTAATTTTGCTTAGGTACTCTATTAGCTTTTAATTTTACGGCTAATTTAGTAAGCTGATATTTGACTAAATTAACTTTTTCTTAAGAGAATCTGAATGCACATTGCCTGGTTAGGAAAAAAATCTCCTTTTTGCGGTAACGTTACCTATGGGCGAGAAGTGACTAATTCCCTGCTCGATCGAGATTATCAAGTCAGTTTTCTGCATTTTTCTTCCGAAAAACCCACCGTAAGCGATTGGCCCGACTTTTACGACGAAATCACCCTGCCACGTCTCTATAGTTCCCAAGTCTATACTATTCCCACCCTGAAATCGAGTCGGGTTCTACAGGATAAACTCAGGGAACTGAAACCCGATTTAGTTCATGCGTCCTTACCCCTGTCTCCCCTCGATTTTCTGCTACCAGAAATTTGTGAGTCTTTAGATTTGCCTCTGGTGGCGACTTTTCACCCGGCTTTTGATAGTAAAATTCGCAATCTCATCTCCAGTACCCAATTATTAACCTACCAACTACACGCCCCTTTTTTAGCTAATTACGATAAGGTAATTATTTTTTCCACCTCTCAACGGGATTTTTTAGTTAAATTGGGAGTCCCCGAAGAAAAATTAGCCATTATTCCCAATGGGGTTGATGTTAATAAGTATTGTCCAGGACTATCGCATATTAAAGCTCAATATAATGCCGATTGTTTATTTATTTATCTCGGTCGGATCATGCCAGAGAAAAATGTAGAATCTTTATTGAAAGCTTGGAAAAAAACTAATTTAGGGAGTAGATGCAAACTGCTCATTGTTGGCGATGGTCCATTGACTCCTTCCCTCAAACCTTTTTATGGAGAAGAAGATGGTATTATCTGGTTAGGTTTTATCGGCGATGAAAATAAACGAATTGAAATTTTGCGCGGGGTTGACGGCTTTATTTTACCCTCATTAGTGGAAGGTTTATCGATTTCCCTCTTAGAAGCGATGGCCTGCGGTGTTGCTTGTCTGGCTACGGATGTGGGTGCCGATGGGGAAGTGTTAAAAGGTGCGGGAATAGTTCTAGATACTAAAGGACTAATTACCCAATTAAAAACTCTCTTGCCTGTCCTACGAGATCATCCCGAATTAACCACAATTTTAGGTCAAAAAGCCCGTCAAAGAGTTTTAGACTCTTATACTCTCAGTAAAAATATCGATCGCTTACAGTTAGTTTATCAAGAAGTGTTAGCCCAAAAACAATCTTCTCTTAGCTACTTTCACTAAGGAATTTATATGACGATTGCCCGGACAATTTGCTTGGGATTTATGGCGGTAATTTTAGCGGGAACTTCCCTGTTGATGTTGCCTGTTTCTACCACTAGCGGCACTTGGAATGATCCAATTGTTGCCCTCTTTACCTCCACTTCTGCTGTCTGTGTCACGGGTTTAGCAGTGGTAGATACGGGTACTTATTTTTCTTTTTGGGGTCAATTATTTATTGCTTTATTAGTGCAAGTGGGGGGGTTGGGTTATATGACCACTACCACTTTTTTAATGTTATTAGTTGGGCGAAAATTTGACCTGAGACAGAAGTTAGCGATTCAAGAATCCTTTGATCGACCTTTTCTACAAGGTAGTCAAAGTTTAATGAAATCAGTGATTGCTACTACTCTAGTTTTTGAGTTAACAGCAACCTTGATTATGTTAACTGTCTTTGCCCAAAAGTATGATTTTAGATATGCGGTGTGGTTATCTTTATTCCATAGTATTAGTGCTTGGAATAATGCTGGTTTTGGCTTGTTTAAAGATAATTTAATGTCCTATCAGTCTTCAATTATTATTAACTTATCTATCACAGGATTGATCATTTTTGGAGGTATCGGTTATCAGGTAATTATCGAGTTTTACACTTGGTCTATTCACCGCTTTCGATATAAAAGAAAAGGATTTGTTTTTTCCCTTAATTATAAAGTTGCTATCAGTACAACTATATTTTTATTAGTGATAGGAACCTTGGCTTTTTTATTTACTGAACAGGGAAATGGTGACACTTTGGCTAATTTATCAATTAAAGATAAATTGCTGGCCGCTTGGTTCCAATCGGTAACATCGAGAACAGCAGGATTTAATACCATTGATATTGGTAAAATTTCCGTAGAAGGTTTATCAATTACCATGGCTTTGATGTTTATTGGTGCCAGTCCTAGCGGTACAGGGGGCGGTATTAAGACCACAACTTTTAGGATTTTATATAATTGTACCCGCTCGGTTTTAAGAGGCCGTGAAGAAGTTACTCTCTATCAAAGACGCATTCCTACGCCGTTAATTTTAAAGTCAATGGCGGTGGTTTTTGGTTCGGTTATAGCGATTATTATCTCCACCCTAGCTATCTCATTTGTGGAGACAGATTTTCAAATGATTCAACTGTTTTTTGAGGTAGTTTCTGCCTTTGGAACTGTCGGCCTATCTATGGGTATAACTGCCGCTTTATCGCCGATTTCTAAGTTAATTATTGTTTTTATGATGTATCTGGGACGGGTGGGAGTTATACTTTTAATAGCGGCTATTATCGGCGATCCAAAACCAACAGTTATTAACTACCCCGAAGAAAACCTTTTAGTGGGATAATTAATATCAGTTATCAGTTACTGGCACTCATTGACACTAGCATTTTAAATGCGTAACAGTTTAACTTAAAATTATGCAATCAATTAAATTTTTCAGTAGTATGCGTCCCCAAAATCGTCAATTTGCCGTCATCGGATTAGGCAGATTTGGGCGCGCCGTCTGTGAAACCTTACGCAACCAAGGTTATCAAGTGGTAGCGACGGATATTGACGAAGGATTAGTAGTACAAGCGTTATCCGATCGAATAGTAGATAATGCGATCGAGCTTGATTCTACCAAACCTAACGCTCTGCGAGAAGCGGGAATTTTTGAAACCGATACGGTGATTGTCGCTATTGGTAAATACGTGGAAGAAAGTATCATTACTACTCTCAATTGTAAGGAAGCAGGGGTTAATTTTGTCGCCGCTAAAGCCTCCTCAGAAATCCATGGAAAATTACTCAAAAAAGTTGGTGCAGATTTAGTAGTTTTTCCCGAATATGATGCCGGTTGTGAGTTAGCACACCGTTTAACTAGACCATCAATCTTAGAACGATTTGATCTCGATCCCGAACATAGTATTGTCGAGTTAAAAGTCCCAGAAGCTTTTCACGGTAAAACCCTAGCAGAGTTAGAAATTCGTAATCGTTATGGGTTAAATATTGTCGCTGTCGGTAATGCGGAAAAATTCAAGATTAACCCCAATCCCCAAGAAAGATTACACAAGGATTTAGCCATGGTGGTAATTGGTTCTAACCGAGATATTCAGCGTTTACCGATGTAAAATTTAGTCAAATAGATGAAGGCGATTTTTTAGCCGTCAGCCGCCAGACTTCGGCGTGAGACTTCGGACGTTCGGCGAGACTTCGGCGTGAGCTTTTGTCGAACACTTTTTTCTCCTGATATCCCTGATAACTGATAAGTAGGTGGGTGGAATTAAATATAAAATAAACGTAGGTTGGGTTGAAGCATGAAACCCAACGCCCGCATGGGTTACGCTACCGCTAACCCATCCTACAAATAATTGTGCCTACCTACTTAACTGATAA
>NZ_JBHFLL010000241.1:0-6765 GCF_041928595.1 Microcystis sp. BLCC-F209 | reverse complement strand
TTATTATGAAACTGGCAAGACAACTATTACCAATCCCAAATTAATAGTAGAAGTCCTCTCAAAATCAACTCAAAATTATGACCAGGGCGATAAATTTCTCTATTATCGTTCGCTGCCGGAATTTCAAGAATATATTCTGATTAGTCAAAGTCGTCCCTATATCATGCAGTATAACAAAACTGAAGAAAATAAATGGCTATTAACGGAATACGAGGGCGAAAATGCCAGTTTATCTTTAACTTCTGTCAATTTCGCTCTCAGTTTTCAGGAAATTTACGAAGGAGTGATAAGTAGCTGGTTATAATTAAATTAAAAATGGATTTTAGGTTCGATCCCCCCTTAGTCCTAGGGTTGATTCATAGTGGGGTTGATTCATAGTAGGGTTGATTCATGAATCAACCCTACCTTAATAAGGGTGGTGTCTGATAATTTTTAACGCCTACCTACTTATTTAACGATTTGCGTTGAATTTTCGTTTTTTTGCCGGTATTCTCGCCAAGGAAGTCCAGAAATCTATCTCTACAGACCCAATTTCGCCGCTAAAGCGATCGCTACCGGGAAAATGCGATGTTCTTGCACTTGAATGCGTTCGTGGAGACTGGTCGCGGTATCATCCGGGAGAATGGGAACCACTGCTTGCATTAAAATCGGGCCGCTATCTACCTCCGCGCGAGCGATATGCACAGTACATCCGGTCACTTTTACCCCCGCAGCTAAAGCTTGTTCCACGGCACGCACACCCTTAAAACTGGGTAGTAAACTAGGATGGATATTGATCACGCGATCGGGAAAAGCATCTAGTAATACCGGGGTGACAATTCGCATCCAGCCCGCCATAATTACCCATTTTACGCCGTATTCTTGGAAAGTTTCGACTATTGCCCGATCGAGTTCTTCTCTGGGTTTAAATTGACGATGATCGAGAAAAACCGCAGGAATATTGTAGTGATCGGCTCTTTCTTTTACCTTGGCATCGGGATTATTGTAGATGAGGACAGGAATCTGGGCATTTAGCTGTTTTTTGGCGATCGCTTCCGCCAAAACCGCAAAATTGGAACCACTACCAGAAGCCATCACTCCTAAGGAGAGGGTTTCCTCTAGGGGAATATCGGCCAAACTGAGATCGGGAGAAATTAAACTGGGGGAAATTGTCATCATATTTTATAAGCGAGTTCGAGTGCATTGCAAAAGCTATTGAGGCGATTCAGCAAAGCATTATAGTAAGAATAAGCATCATCCCGTTCCTCTTGGAGATAGGCATACAAGGTTAGCTCTGGCTCTGCAGCTAGGTGATTTTTAGGGATATCGAAACCGACTTCGGTTAGGCGCATCGCTGCGATCGCAACTAGCAACGCCCCAATGGTATTAGACTCACCATTGTGAAGATCCCTCAGTCCGGGTAAGATGATCTCGGCTCCTGGCAACTCATTGAGATTCATGATTGTTTTTCCTCTGGTGGACATTGAAAACGTTCAATGAAGTTCTCGACTCTGCTTCTCAGCACATCAGGGTTAAGGGAGGGGAATCGAAAAAATCCCCATACCCCTATCTCCCCTATCCCCGTTGTTTCAAACCGGTTTCAATAGCGGCAATTACTGTTTCTATGACTTTAACGCGGGCGAAATACTTATCATTTGCCGCTACAATTGTCCAGGGGGCGACGGGGGTGCTAGTACGGGCTACCATGTGATTAACTGCCACATGGTAGAGGGGCTGTTTTTCCCGATTGCGCCAATCTTCATCGGTGAGTTTATGTTGACGATAGGGGTTATTTTGGCGCTCGTTGAAGCGATTTAACTGTTCTTCGGGGCTAATATGTAACCAAAATTTGACTAAAACACAGCCTGAATGGGTTAATTGGGCCTCAAATTCGTTAATTTCTTGATATGCCCGCCGCCAGTCCATATCTTTAGCGAATCCTTCCACTCTCTCCACCAAAACCCGTCCATACCAACTGCGATCGAATATACCGATAGTTTTGGCTGCGGGTAATTTGCGCCAGAAGCGCCAGAGATAATGATAGCGGTGTTCTTCCTCCGTCGGGGCAGCAAAGGCAATCACCTGATAACTGCGAGGATCGAGGGTATCGGTTAAGCGTTTGATCGCCCCTCCCTTACCGGCGGCATCCCACCCTTCAAAGAGGACTAAAACGGGAATATTTGCCTGAAAAATCTTTAATTGCAGTTTTCTTAATTCTACCTGTGCCTGACGCAAACGGATTTTATAGTCTTCTTTTTCCAATTTGGCACTTAAGTCCACTCTCCCCAGATAATCGGGTTCCGTGGGCAGTAATTGGGCTTGGGGTGGTAGATTGACAGGAGGTTCGATCGGTAATTGGCGCTGATCCAAAGCTTGAGCGATCGTACCGACTAATTGGGAGAGAACTTTTACCCGGGCCCAACGTTGACAGTTGCCCTCCACCAATATCCAAGGGGCAGCCCCCGTGCTAGTGTAGGTAATCATTTCCTCGGCTAAACTGGCATACTCATCATAACGTTTGGCCTGTTGCCAATCTTCCGGACGCACGCGCCAAGATTCTAGTTCATTTTCGGCGTATTCTTTGATGCGTGACTTTAATTCCTTTTGACTGAGGTGAATCCAGAATTTAGCGATCGCAACCCGATCATCAGATAATTGTCGCTCAAAGGTGTTGATATCGCGCATGACTAGGGGAATCTGGGAGGAGGGCAATTTGTTTAAGAGTCGATCCTCTAGTAGATGGGTGTACCAACTGTGATAAAAAATGCCGATACTGCCTTTTGCTGGCAGTTTTTGCCAAAATCGCCACAAAAACGGGTAACTTTCCTCTTGGGGGGAAGGGGTTAAAATTGGATGGACGGTAAAACCGCGAGGATCCATATAGTTAACCATTTTTTTGACTAAAGTTCCCTTGCCTGCCGCCGCCCAACCTTCCAAAACCACCACCACGGGTAATTTACATTCCCAACAGGACTTCTGTAGCGATCGCAGTTGTTCCATTAAATCTTTAATTTGTGATTGATAAGTTTCTTTGTCAAGGGAAAGAGATAGATCGAGGGGACTTAACATGATGGTCAAATAAAAGCAAAATTAGGGTATAAAGTTATAGACAAGTCAATTTCAAATAGGTATGATCGCGTGTCTCAAGTTAAACCTACCATTCTCGTTACTGGCGGTGCGGGTTATATTGGTTCCCATGCAGTTCTAGCGCTCAAAAATGCCGGTTATTCCGTCATCGTACTCGATAACTTATCCTACGGTCACGCCGAAATCGTTAAGGATATATTAAAAGTTGAGTTAATTGTCGGTGATACTAGGGATCGATCGCTGCTGGATAATTTATTTGCTAGTCGTGATATTGCCGCCGTCATGCACTTTGCCGCTTTTATTGCCGTGGGGGAATCGGTGCAAGAACCGGCTATTTACTATCAAAATAATGTTAGTGGTAGTCTGACTCTTTTGCAAGCGATGATCGCCGCCGATGTGAAGAAATTTGTTTTTTCTTCCACCTGTGCTATTTATGGAATGCCGAAGGAAATTCCGATGACGGAAAATCATCCCCATCATCCCCTCAGTCCCTACGCTGCCAGTAAGGAAATGGTGGAACAAATTCTTCGGGATTTTGATCCGGCCTACGGTTTAAAATCGGTGGCTTTCCGTTATTTTAATGCTTCTGGAGCGGATCCCAGTGGTTTATTAGGGGAAGATCACCAACCGGAAACCCATTTAATTCCCCTGGCTTTATTAACTGCCCTGAAAAAACGGGATTCCCTGTCAATTTTCGGCACGGATTATGATACTCCCGATGGCACTGCTGTTCGCGATTATATCCATGTCAATGATTTAGCCCAAGCTCACGTTTTAGGCTTAGAATATCTCTTAAATGGGGGCGAAAGTAATGTGTTTAATTTGGGCAATGGTAACGGTTTTTCTGTGCGTGAAGTGATTGAAACAGCGCAAGCAGTAACTGGTTTAGATATTCCTGTGATCGAAAGTCCCAGAAGGGCAGGTGATGCTCCCATTTTAATCGGCAGTAGTGATAAAGCTAAACAGGTTCTCGGTTGGCATCCCCAATATGCCGATCTCAAGGTAATAGTTGAACACGCTTGGAATTGGCATCAAAAAAGACACGCTTAACAGCGATCGAGTGCTAAACTTTAGTATTATCAGATTGAACATTTCTAAGTAAGTGGTTTCAATTAAATTGAAGATAGATTTTGTCTTTGATCCCCCCTGCCCCCCTTGATAAGGGGGGTGCCGATAGGCGGGGGGATCCCCCTTGATAAGGGGGGTATCTGACAATTTTGAACACCCACCTACTTATCAGTCGATAACAGTAAAAAACTGCTAGAGGCTGATAGTTTACCGCTATAAGCTTCTCTAGAATCCTCTCGAATACAATGGTATGAATAACAAAATAATCTTAATATTTATAGGCTTGACTTTTTTAGCAAGTTGTGCTGATAGTAAACAGTTTCAATGTCAAAAAATCTATCGCATTGCCAACGAAGTGGCCCAAGAAACCAAATCCTTAACCAAGGGTCAAGGGACAGAAATTGACCAAAAAAGTTGGCTATTAGCCGCCGATAAAATCGAACAGGCCGCAGAAAATATGAAAAAATTAGAAGTGAAGGATACCGAACTAGAGAAATATAAAATCGCTTTCGCTCAAGTTTACGAAGATTATGCTACTGCCACCCGTGAAATAATTCAAGTTATCGAAACTCGCAATAAAAACGGGGCAAAATTAGCACAGGAAAAGGTAAGAAAAGCGGGACAATTAGAAAAAGAAACTGGCGAAGCTTTTAATACCTATTGTCAAGCACAGTAAAGCAGTTATCAGTTATCAGTTATAAGGTGTTGGGGTTTTCGGGTATTATTTGCAATTTCCCCATTTCCCCATCTCCGTCAAAGCTGAAACCCTAATTACGAGAAAATCATATATACCTAAAAGGAAAATTTCATGGGCGATATCCAAATCCTGTCCAGTCTCGATAATTAACTTAACTCCATCGATCTCGATAATTAATTCCTGTTGCTCATCGATATAAAATTGACAATTAGCCAGATATTTTAAGGTTAAAAACTTTACTACCAGAAAAGAAATCCTGCTTATTTTTGCTTAAACTGATCCCTAAAGGTTGATAAAAAAGTTGACCAGATTTACCATCATATTCACCATAATTACGACTAATATTATGCTCTACCAACTGACTGGATCAATATTGATCGGTAATATGGGGATAAGTCTTAAATTGCCGATAGCGTTTATGAGTATCTCACGGTTTTTGATAAAGCATTGCTTGTCTGGACTCAATTGTTAAGGGTTGCTAGAGGTAATTTTATGGACAAGTCTGACAAAGTTTGATAGGCTTGTCAAGAAAATCCCTCGTCTCTGAGCATCAGAAGCCAGGAAACCGATCTCAAACAAGGTAACACAGACCATCAGGAGTTAACAAGCCTTGAATTACTCTGATTTTATATTTTGGTGGATATTAATCCTTTTTAGCGTTCCTTTCTTAACGGCACGCTACCTGGCGAAGTCCTTCAATCTCTGGCGAGGTGTTTTTGATGGAGTCGGATTAGCGGCACTTTCCCTGATCCTATTTTATTACGCCAGTCGCACCAGTTTCCTCGTTTTTATCGTCTCCCTAGCCTTTAACTACATTATGGTCTGGCTAGTGCTGAAAATGAGCGGCTGGAAAGCGAATCTCCTGGCCACAATCGTTATCGTCATCGATATTCTTGTCCTCGCTTACTTCAAGTATTTCGGCTTTTTCGTCCAGGAAATCATCGGATTATTCGTTTCCCTTCCCCCTAACTGGAAGGAACTTTCTCCGATTCCCGTGCCTAGCCAGATACCGCCGGGGGTATCCTTCTATACATTCCAGATGGTGGCTTTCGTGGTGGACTCCCTGCGGGAAAAGAAAAAGAAACCCCTAGCCGTTCTCGATTATGTCAATTTTATCTCCTTTTTCCCCCAAATTGTCGCGGGTCCGATCGAGCGCCGCCGGGATTTATTACCACAGATGGGGGGATTTCGACTCAAATTTACAGGAGAAAACTTCGAGAATGGTTTGCGTTGGCTTTCCCTCGGTTTATTTATGAAATTTGTCCTTGCAGATAACATTGCGCCCTACATTGAATTAGATAAGATGATCGACAATGCTTGGTATATCTGGTTTGAGGCCTTTTTATTCAGCCTGAGAATCTATTTTGACTTCGGCGGTTATAGCTTTATTGCTGTCGGTTTAGCCTATTTTGTCGGGGTGAGATTAGAATTAAACTTTTTAGCACTCTATACATCCCAAAGTATTAACGAATTTTGGCGACGTTGGCATATTACCCTTAGCACTTGGTTTCGGGATTATGTGTTTTTACCCCTGATGGGTTCCAATAAAAATTGGGTGCCTTTTTATCTATTCATCACCTTTACTCTTTCAGGTTTCTGGCACGGTGCGTCCTGGAATTTCATCTTTTGGGGTGCTTACCACGGGGCATTATTATTATTATTGCTGCGTTATCTGGGCCGACCTTTCTATGCTTTTTTAGCCAAGAATGTTAGTCTCTATTTAAACACGGGATTAAAGGAAGTTATCGCTAATTCCATGACCGTATTTAAAGATAATACAAATGAGGTTGTCTCCATTGATTTATTATTGTGGACAGCAGGAACTGAGGCACAGGATTGGATCAATAATTTAGATTGTCAGAAAACAGCACAAGGCAAATTATTAACCCGTTCTAGTTTACAATTAATCGACTATCCTGAAGTGTTTGCCCTTG
>NZ_JBHFLL010000240.1:0-29804 GCF_041928595.1 Microcystis sp. BLCC-F209 | reverse complement strand
CAGCTTTGGTGGGTAAAATGTATTCTAAGATACATTTCTCAAGAGCGAGGGGGTGGAACGAACCACAAAGACACAAAGGACACAAAGATCGATCGATCCTATGTCAATTAAACTTATCACACAGAACCTAGAAGAGCCCCTGTTTCTCCTACAATTTAACCTCCCCTGCACACCGGGGTTTTTTGGTCGGCAAAATCGGTAACTAGGGACACGAATAAATTAGTCAATTTATGGTAAAATAAGCCCGTCTTTTCCGATTTTATCCGATGCAGGCCGACTTTTTTACTAATATCCTCTTACCCGTTGCCCTAGGCGTTTTAATGTTAGGCATGGGATTAGGATTAATTCCCGCCGATTTTCAGCGTATCACCCGTTATCCCAAAGCAGTCCTGATCGGTTTAGTCAATCAAATTATTATTCTACCGATCGTCGGCTTTATTATTGTTTCTCTTTTGCCTCTCCAGCCAGAAATTGCCGTCGGTTTAATGATTGTCGCCATTTGTCCCAGCGGGCCTTCCTCCAATGTTTTAACCTATTTAGCTAAGGGAGATGTGGCCCTTTCTGTTACTTTAACCGCTTTTAGCAGCATCATCACCATTTTCACAATACCTTTTTTAGCTAGTTTCATTCTCCAGCATTTTATGGAGGAAAGTGCCGCCATCTCCCTACCCATTGGTCCTACTATGGCGCAGATATTTTTGATTATAGTTTTCCCCCTGGTTATGGGTATGACTATCCGCCATTACTTCCCTTTACTGGCCAAAAGTCTGGAACCGATAACTAATCGTTTGGCCGTGATTTTTCTAGCACTTATTATCTGCTTATTAATCCTGAGAGAATGGCAACGTTTACCTTTATTTATCGCTCAAACTGGCCTGGCAGTGATTATTTTAAACACGATTGCTTCCCTAATTGGTTTTTTCAGTGGTCTTTTATTTCAATTAACTATTCCCCAAAGAATTTGTATTGCAATTGAAGTGGGTATTCAAAGCGGCACTTTAGCTATTGCTATCACTGCCGGTTTATTAAAGAATCCCGATCTGGCCATTCCCGCAATGGTCTATAGTTTATGGATGTATGTCAGCGCTTTTATCGCTGTTTATTATGGTCGCAAAAAAGCAGCTTTGGCAAAATAGCTAAATCGGGTGATAGGATCTAGCTAAAAACTGATAAATGATTATGTTAATTGGTAAATATTTAACCCTAGAGGAATTATCTACCTGTTCCCAAACCTATCAAAAGTATGCAGCACAAATCGACCCCTATCCCAAAAATCCTGCAACGATCACCGCTTGGCAAAATCTCGCTCACTTTATTATCGATCCAATTATTGATAATTTTGGTCGAGAAAGATTCCAATTAACCTATGGATTTTGTTCTAATGATCTGAGAAAATTTCTCCAAAAAAAAGACCCAATCACCGGCTTAAAAAACGGTAGAATCGATCCCAGTCGTGATCAACATTGCGCCCACGAAATTAATCAAAAAGGTCAATATTATTGTCAGCGATTGGGGGCAGCCTGTGATTTTCGGATTATCGATTTAACGAGCGATCGCCTGATAGATTGGATTTTAAACCAAAAATTACCCTTTGACTCTCTCTATTTTTACGGAATTAATCGCCCGATTCATATCAGCTACGGACCCCAACATAAACGAGATCTATGGACTTTTACCGCTAAAGGAACACCAACTAAAAAAGGTTTACAATCATGGTTAGAAGCCGCTAAATCCATCGATTCTGAAGCTAAAAAATCCCCCGAAACTGGGGGATAACCAAGACCTAAAACCCTCTTCTTTTAGATTTCTGGTTCCAGATCGTCCTCATCGTCCTCATCGGCCGGTTCCGTGGGGAAAGGAACCGAACCCATGTCTAATTTATCCCGCAATAACTTCTCAATTTCCGCCGCTACTTCTGGCTTTTCTTCAAGATATTTAACGGCATTATCGCGACCCTGGGCAATATTTTCGCCATTATAGCTATACCATGCCCCTTTACGAGTAACCACGTTAGTTTGTTCGGCGATATCCAGCATACAACCCACTTGGGAAATGCCTTTACCGAAGATAATATCAAATTCAGCAATCCGGAAAGGAGGCGCGACTTTATTTTTAGCCACCTTAACTTTAGCCCGAATTCCGTATTCCCCTTCCGTGCCTTTTTTCAAAGTTTGAATGCGACGGATATCTAAACGCACCGAGGCATAAAATTTTAAGGCCGTTCCTCCAGTGGTCACTTCAGGATTGCCGTAGGTGACACCGATTTTTTGCCGCAGTTGGTTGAGGAAAATCACCACACAACCCGATTTACCAATATTACCAGCAATTTTTCGCAGGGCTTTACTCATCAAACGGGCCTGCAAACCCACCTGATTATCCCCCATTTCCCCCTCAATTTCCGCCCGCGGCACTAAAGCGGCCACCGAGTCGATGACGACGATATCCACGGCCGAAGAACGCACTAACTGGTCAACTATTTCTAAGGCTGCCTCCCCCGTGTCCGGTTGTGCCACCAGTAAATTATTGATATCTACCCCTAAAACATCGGAATAGGTGGGATCTAAAGCGTGTTCCGCATCGACAAAGGCCGCCACTCCCCCAGCTTTTTGCACTTCTGCGATCGCATGGAGGGCTAAAGTGGTTTTTCCAGAACTTTCCGGCCCGTAAATTTCGACGATGCGGCCTTTCGGTAAACCGCCACCCAAAGCCATATCTAGGGTTAAAGCACCACTAGGCACGGTTTCCACCCGCATCCGGGTGGCGTCTCCTAAACGCATAATCGAACCTTTGCCAAAGTTGCGCTCGATTTGATTTAAGACTAGGCCTAAGGCTTTATCTCGATCGGAATTATTTGTCATTGTCGCCATTAATTTTCTCCCCAGTTTTCTTAAGTAGTACAGCAGTATGCAAAGATTGTAGCTTGTTTTAATCTTGATCACCAAAAAGTTAGAGACTTTTTCCAGAATGGTGATCAAAAATCAAAAGTTTTGATTTTTACAGCCAAGGCCGGCTCATCTGTTCTAATTGCGTCACCTCTTGCGCTTCTAAACTCCATCCTAACGCCCCGGCATTTTCGATCGCTTGGGCGGCAGTTTTTGCCCCCGGGATGGGAATTACATCCCCTTGGGCGATTAACCAATTGAGGGCGACTTGTGCGGGGGTTTTTTGGTATTTTGCGCCCAATTCTTGCAGTACCCTTAAAATTGGGGCTATTTTCTCCAAACCTTCTTTTTTGAACCGCGGGTCAACTTTTCTGGCTCCATCGGGCAAATTCTGGCTTTCTGGGCTATATTTACCCGTCAGTAGTCCTTGAGCGAGGGGGCTGTAGGCGAGGATGGTGACACCTAATTCCTTGGCCGTGGCTAAAATTGCCTTAGTTTCTATTTTGCGATACAAAAGCGAATACTGCACCTGATTGACCGCTAAGGGAACCTCTTTTTTCGCCAAAATCTGGCTTGCTTGACGCATTTGCTCGGCGGAATAATTACTTACACCCACGGAACCAATCCGGCCGCTTTTTACTTCTTCCCCTAGGGCATTGATTAGGGTTTCTTGGCTAATTAGGAAGGTGAAGGGCCAATGTACTTGGTAAAGGGCAATTTTATCGGTTTTTAGACGGTTTAAGCTCTCGGTAATGGCATTATGCACCGCATTCGCCCCCAATCGCCACGGTACGGGGGCAAATTTGCTGGCAATATCGATGGCAATATCGGTCTGTTGGGTAAATTTTCCTAAGAGTCGTTCCGATTCCCCCAGGCCATAGACTTCGGCAGTGTCAAAAAAGGTGATTCCTGCCTCTACTGCCGCTTTAAAGGCCTCCTCTACCTGACTAGCTCCGTATTCCTTGCCATAGTTCCAGAATAGTTTATCTCCCCATGCCCAAGTCCCGATTCCCAAAGCACTGACGGCAATTCCTGTTTGTCCGAGATTAGCGGTTTGTCTGGTCATATTCCCTACAAAGAATGACAGCGTTTCCCATTAAAGATGAAGTGTAACCTATATTTGGTCTGACTCACCACTAACCCCCTTTTTTGATTCCGGGAAATTCCCACCCATAATTAATGGGAAAGGACTTGACTTTGCCGGCGACTTGCGCTATGCTTCTTTTATAATGGGAATCTGTGCAAAAATTTTTTAGACCCACAGATTTCCATTATGAATAAAATCTTTTAAAAATATTATCGCAAAATCTGCCGATAAAAGCAAGCAAAATTTTGCCGATAATTGTTAAGTTTTGTTAACAAAGAAATACAGAGATCAGCAAGGTAAAAAAATCGAAGTCTCTTGCTGATCTTGGTTGTCGCCTAAGCTAAGTAGGTAGGCACAATTATTTGTAGGATGGGTTAGCGGTAGCGTAACCCATGCGGGCGTTGGGTTTCATGCTTCAACCCAACCTACGTTCATTTTATATTTAATTCCACCCACCTACTTATGATTAGGTTAGGCGAATTTGGCGCTTTGACTAATTGTTAGTGCTAACTTCCGTGGTTTCAACAATTGCCGTCGGACAGACATTGCTGGGATTTTTGTCAATTGTTTTCGATAATCTTTCTAAATTTTTCTCCTGTTGAACCTATTTTATGACAATAATGTTGTCAACTTTCTCTGATTAAGATTAACCCACCGCAAACCCTGTATATTCTCTGACTAGGGGTTCATGAAAGGCTAAAACAATATCTTCTTTAGGAACGCCTAAATTAACCAATTCATTGGCAATTCCCACCTCAGTGCCATCATGTTGTATCCAGATTTTACCCTTTTTAATATCGAGATGCAAAACACAACCATGATATCTTCGTCTATTTTTCCAGCCAACATACATCAATTGATAGTGATCGCCAACTGTATCAAAAATCAATTGTTGTTCAATCGGCTCTTTAGATGAACCTATCTGAGAATATTCAGTAATGACTTGCTTGACATAGTGACGATATTGTGCTAATTTTTCCATTCGACAATTACCTCCCCAATCGGATCATAAATAATCAGGTAAATTTGAAATCGTTTAACGACAGTTTGAATAAATCGCAATTCAAAAAAACTATAATAAATATCTAAGGGAACAGCTAAATATAACTGTCTTTTAGGTTCTTTTTCTTCTAAAGCAACACGATAATTAAAGAATTGTCCAATGGCAGTATGAAATTCTGAAATGCTGGATTTACCGATAAAACTTTTAATTTCAACGGCTATCTTTTCATTATCTTTTTCTGCGGCTATCAGTTGCTCTGCTCCTAAATCGACATACATTTCTACATCACCCACTTCAATCCTTAAAGGGTCATCCGTAATGATCCAACCCTCTTTTTCTAATCCTTTTCTCACTGCACCATGAAAACGATCTTTAGCAGACATGAATCTTGAAGTTAGCAGGCATAATAATTGTTAATTATAACATTTAGTCATGATGAGCGATCCGGGGTGAGAGCATCTCAAACCCTATTGACAATTGGCCAATTTTGTGATCCGCGTGGGCATTTCAAATGATGAGCTAAGACGTATTTAAACCGCTTATTCTTAGATTAGCCCCCCAACCCCCCACCCCCCCTGCCCCCCCGACATCGGGGGGGTATTGCCTCTTGCCCGATCTAAACAAGCAATTTGAATGACGAACAGCTTAACTAGCTGACATCCATCGTGATAAAATCGGCCTTGTCTTTCTTCTGCCCGCGCAACGCCGAGCGGCGGTATGTTGAGCTTATTTCCCCTTTTACTTTTTACTTGGTATAAATCGTGCAGGTTTTCATTTATCATACTCCCGAACTTACCCCCGTCCATACTCTACCCGATTGCGCCGTCGTTATCGATGTTTTAAGAGCGACAACCACGATCGCCACTGCCCTCAATGCTGGTGCGGAAGCAGTGCAAACCTTCAGCGATCTGAAAACCCTGATGCAGGTGAGTGATACCTGGCAACCAGAAAAACGTCTCCGGGCAGGAGAAAGAGGTGGCGCGAAAGTAGAAGGCTGCGATCTGGGCAATTCTCCCCTCGATTGTACCCCTGATTTAATGAAAGGTCGTCGTCTGTTTATCAGCACCACTAACGGCACTCGCGCTCTGCAAAGAGTGGAAGAGTCCCCAATCGTGATCACTGCGGCGATGATCAATCGGCAAGCTGCCGTTAATTACTTATTGGATAGGCAGCCCGAAACCGTCTGGATTGTTGGCTCTGGTTGGGAAGGGGGTTATTCTTTGGAAGATACGGCCTGTGCTGGAGCGATCGCCGATGCGCTACAAGAACAATCGGGGCAAATGGCGATCGGTAATGATGAGGTTATCGCCTCGATCGCTCTTTATCGTCAATGGCAAAATGATCTTTTAGGAATGTTCCACAGTTGTAGTCATGGTCAGCGCCTCTTGCGTCTCCACTGTCAAGAAGATTTAAAATACTGCGCTAATATTGACTCTCTTGATGTTTTACCGATCCAAAAAGAACCGAGCATTTTAGTCAAACTTTAGACATTATCACCCAGAGAAAGGGTCATCAGTGCAGGTAGGAGTATCGATCCTACCCGGATTCCTTTATTTATAGTTTGCCAACCATGACTATCGATTCTTTACTGCAACCTTTTCAGCGTTTTGGTGTCAATCTCGGTTTAGAAAGAATAAAAAATCTGCTGGAGATTTTAGGCAATCCCCAAGATAAAATTCCGATTATTCATGTCACGGGAACTAATGGCAAAGGTTCAGTTTGTGCCTATCTATCCTCTATTCTCAGTACCGCCGGTTACAAAGTCGGACGTTATATTTCTCCCCATTTAATTGATTGGACAGAAAGAATCTCTATTAATGGCGAAAATATTGAAACCGCGACTTTAGAAAACCTGCTTAAATATATACAATCGCTTATCGATCCCCAGCAGGAAAGTCCTACTCAATTTGAGGTAATTACTGCCGCTGCTTGGCTGTATTTTGCTCAGGAAAAGGTGGATATTGCCGTGATGGAAGTGGGTTTAGGAGGAAGATTAGATGCGACTAATGTTTGCGCTCAACCTTTAGTTACTGTCATCACTTCTATCAGTCGGGAACATTGGCAAAATTTAGGGCCGACGGTTGCCGATATTGCCGGGGAGAAAGCGGGGATATTAAAAGCGAATTGTCCCGCAGTTATCGGACAATTACCGGAATCAGCGCAGGGAGTAGTTAGGGAGAGAATCAAGCTGTTAAATTGTCCAACGGTATGGGTAGAAGCTGCCGAAAAAATTGCCGATAATCGTGCTAAATATCAAGGTTTAGAATACCCTTTATCCTTAGCGGGAGATTTTCAATTAACTAATTCGGCTATAGCGATCGCTGTTGTTAATATTTTGCGTCAGCAAGGTTGGCAAATTAGCGATGAAGTCGTGCAGGAAGGAATGGCAAAAACTCGCTGGTTAGGACGTTTACAAACCGTTAATTGGTGTCAGCGAGAAATTTTAATAGATGGCGCTCATAATCCTGCTGCTGCGATTGGTTTAAGGCAGTATGTAGATAGTTTAAAGGCTCCAAAAATTATCTGGGTGATGGGAATTTTATCGACTAAAGATCATCGAGAAATATTCCAAGCTTTATTAAGAAAAGGCGATAGTTTATATTTAGTTCCTGTTCCTGATCATAGCAGTGCTAATCCTGAAACCTTAGCGGAATTAGCGGCTTCAATTTGTCCAGAATTATCTCACCTAGAGACTTGTTCTGATGTATTTTTAGGACTAAAAAAAGCCATCCAAGAATCTGCCGATAGTCAGATAATTCTCTGTGGATCGCTTTATTTAGTTGGTTACTTTTTAGGGAGTTTGTTTCAGGGAAAATAAAACATCAATTTTACTGGTGGTTTTATCAGGCATAGTGGCAGTAATTCCGATCCCACGTACCGATTCTAAAAAGGCCTTTGCTTCTGGGGTTAATTCCGTGGCAGGAAGATTATTAATTCCCCCTGCTTTAGCGATAATTTGCTCCACATCGATGAAGAAATAACCGAGATTATTTTTAGGCAAATTTGCGATCGATGCTTGGAAATTCTCACTTTTGCTAATCGGTTGATTCGGTTGCGGTTGATAGGGAATTCCGACGGTCATTTTTAGGGTATCATTATTAGCCCAAGCATAGGTTAAAAGTGCTTGTTCTTCCGCTTTCCATTCAGTCACATCTTGGCCAGAAATTTGACTGTTTTTTATGGTGATAAAGGGAACAGTTTTCACCAATTCATTTAACTTATCGAGGGTAATTTTTGCCGCTTTCTGATCGCCGGTTTGCCAGATCATCATTCCCCCAAAACCTAACCCTCCCACTGCTTGCTGGTTGGGGATAATTCCGAAGGCAAATTCTCGATCCATCCAGTTAAAAACTTCTTTATCCGCGTCAAGGGTTGCCATCTGAAAATTCTCACGGATCTGACGCAGATAAGCTTGTAATTCTGGGTTGGTTTGGGACTGTTTTTCTGCTTCTTCCCATCCCTGTTTAAGATTATTACCGCTCCAGAGTGCGATGGTATCTCCAGGGAAATAATTTAAAACTTTATTTTTGCTAGGGGAAGGTAGGTTAGAAATAGTTTCAGGGGCCAGTTTAGCCACCATTTGTAATTGTAATCCCGTATCGGTGACACCCACTCCCGCAACAATATCCTGAATTTTTGCTAATTCTTGCCGACTTTGGGGGGATAAATTGGCATCTGGTCCCAAGATTGCGGCATAATCATCAATATAAATTGTTGCTAGGGTATTGGGTAGGTTGAGGGATTGGGAAAGCAGTTTTCTCACTTCCGGTTTACTGCTAAAAGATGGCTGTCCTTGATAGGTATTGATCGCCGCTTCTAACACCTTTTTATCGTAGGATATCAACAAAAAATCGCCAGTAACAGCAGTATAAATAGTGGTGTTATCCTGCCAATCTATAGCAGTAATTTTAACACCTTTGTAGTCACTGGTGCTAGTTTTGCGATTAACTTCTTGTCCTAGTTTTTTCTGGAATTCCGACGCTTTAATTTTATCTTTGATGCCGATAACCGTTAATAATTCCGATTGTCCGGGGGTAGCTGCGGGAAGGAAAGCAAAGCTAATACTACCGATCCAAGGTTCGATATCCCGTTGATAATCAATCTTATCAGTGAAGATATTTTTTTGTAATTCTTCTAGTCCTTGACTAACCGCAGTTCGCGATTCTGGTGTACCATATTTAGCTAACACTGACCAAGCTTTTGCATCCGTGGAGACAAAACTACTAGCAAAGGCAGTTTCTGGGATAACTTTTGCCGATTGCAAGGGGGTGAATCTTTGCCAAGGTAGTTGTCCTCGTAGATAAAGATAGACACCTCCTGCGGTTACTGCTGTTAGTCCTAGGACGACTAAACAACCGGGTAAAAATGATTTTTTTGACATAGAATTGTGGTTTGGTTAAAAAGTTCCATACTTGGCGATCGATTTGTCTGCGGTTGTAGTCTCTAGAGTAGTCCTATTGTAGTTATCCTAATTATCTTATCTTATCCCCAAAGGTGACAGACAACATTTCAGCTAATTTTTCCGAAATTATTGCTAATTACCAGAGAAAATTGGCTCATTCTTGGTTAGCTTGCCAACCCACTGCTTGATTAATATTAGTCAACCCATTAGCCTCTAATTTTTCTGTTAATCCTTGTAAAATATTTGATACTAGCCAGGGTCCTCGGTATAACCAACCGGTATAAATCTGTAATAAACTCGCACCGGCGGTAATTTTTTCCCAAGCATCATCGAGGGAAAAAATGCCTCCCACTCCAATTATTGGTAAATTGCCTTGGGTTTGCTGATAGATAAAACGGATCACTTCTGTGGAACGTTCCCGCAAAGGTTGCCCACTAATTCCCCCGGCTTCTTCAGTGATTGGTTTACCAGTTTCAGGCAGAATTGTAGTTTTTAATCCCGTGCGTTTAGTGGTGGTATTAGTAGCGACAATTCCGGCTAATTGATAGGAGAAAGCTAACTCAATAATCGTTGTGATATCTTCCCATTCCAAATCGGGAGAAATTTTCACTAATAGTGGTTTTCTGCCTTGATTTTCTGTTTGTAAAATGTCGAGGATTTTATCGAGTTGTTCCCCACTTTGCAGGGAACGCAAACCGGGAGTATTGGGAGAACTAACATTAACGACAAAATAATCAGCATGGGGGAATAAATAGCGAAAACTGCCTAAATAGTCCTCTGGGGCCTTTTCTAGGGGCGTATTTTTCGATTTACAGAGGTTAATACCGATGGGAATCTGTCGGGGTTGTCGTTGCCAAGATTGCTGGAGAGTTGCCGCTAGAACCGGCGCACCGAGGTTATTTGCCCCCATACGGTTTAATCCCGCCAAATCTTTCGGTAAACGAAATAATCTCGGTTTTGGGTTGCCCGGTTGCCCTTCTAGGGTGACAGCACCCACCTCGGCAAAACCAAAGCCGAAATTATGCCAAAGTCCTGCCCCTAAACCGTCTTTATCGAATCCTGCCGCTAATCCGACGGGATTGGGGAAATTTAACCCCCAGAGGCTTTGAGATAGGCGAGAATCGCTAAAACTCAGGGATTCTGATAATTGTGAGATTAACCATTGTCCCCAAAATCCCCCCCGCGAGCGATCGATTTTTTGCAGAGTATTTAATAATTGTTTTTGTGTTCCCTCTAAATTGCCCCGAATAGCCTTGAAAGCTAGAGGATAAAAAGGTTTAATCGTATCAATTATATTTGTCATAATCAAGCGGGATTAAGGTGTAGGGTGGGTTAGGCAAGGACAAGTTATGTTTTTGACAAAAAATTTCAAATTTGCCGTAACCCACCTAGCATAATCTTTATAAACCTTGGCGAGGATTAAAAGTTTCGATCGCCCGTATTTTTTGATAAAGTTCTAATTCTTCGAGGCTAGGATTGGGAGGATTAACTAAGATAATTTCCACTAATTGATCGCCTCTTTCTCCTTGGGAAGTGGGATAACCTTTATTAGCCAAACGTAATCTTTGACCGCTTTTAACTCCCTTAGGAATCATCATTTTAACTAACCCGTCAATGGTAGGAATTTCTACAAAACCGCCCACAATTGCCTCGCTAGGAGTAATTGGTACTTGACAGACAATATCAGAACCTTGAATCCTAAAAAAAGGATGCCTAGCGATAGTTATTTTTAAATATAAATCGCCCCCTTCAATCCCCTGACCTTTGAGACGAATTTTCTGCCCATCGATCATAGCTGCTGGCATATCAACCTCTATTGATCTACCATCTTCCAGACGAATTCTTTGTCGGCCACCTTGATAGGCTTTCTCCAAAGGTAAAGTCAATTTTGCCTCCACATCTCGACGAGTTAAACGGGGAGAGGAGGCAATTTTAGCGCGCTTAGTATTAAGGTTATTAAAATCTCTAAACTTCCATAAATCCTGTTCTGTACGGGGTATTTTTCCATTCCCGTTACTATTGGCTTTTTCCCCCGGACGTATCCCGCGGCGCTTAATCCCCGTCAAGGAACGATTATACTCAACCCGTTTTTCTTCATCGGAGAGAACATCGTAAGCTTCATTAATATCTTTAAACTTTTCTTCGGCCGATTTATCCCCCGGATTGACATCGGGATGATATTGGCGCGCCAGTCGTCGAAAAGCCTTTTTTATCTCGTCACTGGTAGCCGTGCGAGATACTCCTAAAACATCATAATAATTAACTAATTGTGGCATATATTCAGTTATCAGTTATCAGTTATCAGTCATCAGTTATCAGTCATCAGTCATCAGTTATCAGTTATCAGATTTGAGTTCTAAGTGAGCAGTATGTATTAAGCGAGCAGTATTAAATAGTAGTTTCCCACTGTTTTTTTACTGATTACTGTTTACTGATTACTGTTCCCTGATCACTGATTAAAACCAATCATCATCGTCATCATCCCAGTTATTTTGGGTGGGGATATTGCGGGAACGATTGCCGCTGCTGCGGTTACTTTTACTATTGTTATAACTTTTTTCCTCCGAACGGGGGGGACTTTGCCAATCGCTATCGCGGCCATTGTAGTAATTGTCCTGATTGCGGGGGCGATAACTATCTTGATTAGCCGAATAATTGGGTCGATAATCACTTTGATAACCCGGTGTAGTGGGACGATAATCCTGACGATAACGATCGCGACGCGGTTCGGAGGGAAGATCATCTTCCTTATCTCCAGTAAAAGTCTTGCGAATAGCGCTAAAAAAGCCCTCGTCTTCCTCGTCGTATTGTAGCCGTACCTCGCGATTTAATTCATAGATAACATCCTGTAGGTCCGCCTGGGCGCGATCGAGGCGACGGTCATCATTTTTCTCCAAAGCGTCGATAATTTCCGTACTCAAAGACTCAATTTGACGACGATAGGAACGGGTGAACTCATTACCAAAATCGAGAGTAACATCTTTTAAGCGTCGTTGGGCTTGATCCACCAGAGAGCGGGCGCGATTGCGTTTATCGACCTTTTCGCGACGGGTACGATCTGCTTCGGCAAATCGGGCAGCATCGCCGATCATGCGGTTAATTTCCCCTTCGCTGAGGGTAGAAGCTCCTTGAATGGTGACACTTTGCTCCCGTCCGGTCATTTTATCCCTAGCGGTGACTTGTAGAATGCCGTTAGCATCGATATCGAGGGACACCTGCACTTGGGGAATACCCCGGGGTGCGGGGGGGATACCGGTTAATTTAAAACGTCCCAGGGATTTATTATCGCTGGCCATTTCCCTTTCCCCCTGCAAAACGTGAATTTCCACCACAGTTTGATTATTTTCGGAAGTGGAAAAAAGGTCAGATCTGCGGACGGGAATAGTGGTATTGCGGGGGATTAACTTTTTCATCACACCGCCGATGGTTTCTAAACCCAAGGATAAAGGGGTCACATCGAGGAGCAGCACGTCTTTGACCTCGCCGCCCAAAATTCCCGCTTGAATAGCCGCCCCGACCGCTACAACCTCATCAGGGTTAACATTTTGATTGGGTTCCCTATCGATAAAACTCCGCACCAAATCCTTCACCACCGGCATCCGCGTGCCGCCGCCCACCAGTACCACTTCGTCTAGTTGGACGGGGGACAAACCGGCATCAGAAAGGGCCCGTTTGAGAGGACGACGGAGACGACTGATTAAATCGCCACATAATTCCTCAAATTGGGCCCGACTCAGGCGAGTTTCGATGTGTTTGGGCCCGTCTTCCGTGGCGATGATAAAGGGTAGATTAATATCGGTGACACTGACCCCAGACAGTTCAATTTTGGCTTTTTCTGCCGCTTCTGTCAGTCTTTGTAGTGCTTGCCGGTCTTGGCGCAGCTCCACGCCTTCCTGTTCCAAAAATTGATTGGCTAACCAATCGACGATTCTTTTATCGAAATCATTACCGCCTAATTGGGTGTCGCCACTGGTGGCTTTCACCTCAAAAACGCCGTCACCCACTTCCAGGATAGAAACATCAAAAGTACCGCCCCCCAGGTCAAAAACGAGGATTTTCTTGCTTTCCTGTTCATCGAGACCGTAGGCTAGGGCAGCGGCGGTGGGTTCGTTGAGAATCCTCATCACTTCTAACCCCGCAATTCGGCCCGCATCCCGGGTGGCTTGACGTTGGGAGTCATTAAAATAGGCGGGGACAGTGATTACGGCCCCGGTGACTTCTTCCCCTAGATAACGGCTGGCTTCTTCGGCTAATCGGCGTAAAACTAGGGCGGAAATTTCTTCAGGGGCGAATTCTTTTTGCAGACGGGGGCATTTAATTTTGATATTGCCCATCTCATCCCGGCGGATGGTGTAGGGGACGCGCTTCGATTCGGGGTTTAATTCCGAGTAGCGACGACCTATGTAGCGTTTGACTCCATAGTAGGTGTTCTGGGGATTGAGTACCCCTTGTCGCCGGGCCATTTGACCGACCACTAACTCCCCATCTTTATTAAAACCGACCACAGAAGGGGTGGTTCTCATGCCCTCCGAGTTGGCGATGACCACCGGCTTTCCGCCTTCCATCACGGCGACGACGGAGTTAGTTGTCCCTAGATCAATGCCTACTACTCTACCCATGCTTGTTTTTGTCTCCCCCTAGATTTCGATAACTTCGGGACTTTTACCTTCGATCGATAGTTTAAATCGCTTAATGCTTGTTGACAATATTGTATCGAATTGTCTTAGGTTCTCGCTCTCGCTTCGGAGCGATTGAGGGTGTGATTACCGAAGTGGTCTTTTAGTGATCGCTTGTCATCCGGCTTGGGGGGGTTTAAATAGGGTCTGCGGCAAAAAGTTTTTCCTGGGTGCAGGGTGTGGGGTGTAGGGTGTAGGGTGTGGGGTGTGGGGTGTGGGGTGTGGGGTGTGGGGTTTTACCCATTTTCAGACGGTCAATTACCCAATTTTCAGGGAAAAAGTCCCTCAATTTTCGCCCCGATCACTCTCGACTGGCACTTTTTGAGATCAAAAAAGCCTAAAGATATTATCCCACAAGGTTTTTAGATTTGTTCAGCCAACCCTAAATATTGCTAGATTTGGAGATTTGCGCTATTAAACCTCTTGCAAAAGTCAAAAAGTAATCAATCCTGATGCTGAAAGCATCTATTCTTCTTTCTGTTGCCTGACTTCTGCAAGAAGTCTATTGACTAATTCTGGTGGCGGCTGACAGGAAATAGAGATTCTTTCCCCTGTACTGGGATGATTGAAAAGGATTTGATTGGCATGGAGATAATAACCACAATCTCCCGGCACTGCATCCGGTCGCGGTAATCCTCCCACGCCATACAAGGGATCACCGATTAAAGGATAGCCAAAAAAGGCCAGATGAATGCGAATTTGATGGGGTCTGCCCGTAAAAATTTCTACTTCTAATAGGGTACTATCGGGATGTTTTTTTAAGACTCGACCATCACTGCGGGCCGATAACCCATCTGTGAGCGCACCGTAAACGTAGCCTAAAATGGGATGGGCGATTTTCCCGATCGCTTGATTAATAGTAAAATTATCTGGTATGTCGCCCTGACCAACTAAAGCTCGATATATTTTGGTAATTTTCCCCTCCCGCATCTGTTGACTCAATTTAGCTCTGGCGGGCTTTGATTTCGCCATTAAGACTATGCCCGAAGTGCCGCGACCAAGACGATGAATCGGATAGGGAGTGACCTCGGCATAATGCTGATGTACCAAATGGATAAGAGTATGTTCGAGAAATCCACCCCCCGCTAACACGGGTAATCCCGAAGGTTTCGCCACCACTAACACCTCGGCATCCTCGTAGAGTACCTCAAAAAGGAGCGGTACATCCGGTTCTGTCCAGGGCGGGCGCTGATAGGTCAATTGCTGCCCGATTTCCAAGATTGTATCGGGGCAAGCGGGACGACCGTTGACGAGAATTGCTGCTGATAAAATGCGATCGAGCCATTCTTCTGGGCTAGAATGGGGATATTTGCCCGTATAGTAGGCTAATAGGCTTAATCCTGCCTGATTTCTGCTAATTTTATCTCGATAAATCCAACCTTGATTGGCCATTGGGGAATTATGAATTATGAATTATGAATTATGAATTGGGAAGAAGGGAGCAGGGAGCAGAGAGCAGGGAGCAGGGAGAAAAAAGCTGCTTCCTGCCTTCTCACCCAATGTTCGACAAAGATAAGTAAAAATTATTTATTGACTCCAAAGACTTGAGAATATTTAAATTAACATTCCGCAATATTTACAAATTCTTAAGAATTAATTGAGAAAGATTTTTATTTAACAACGATGTTATCATGGTTACAGCGATTTTACTGAATTTCATAATGGGTTATTTTGTGCTTTTTTGGGCAGCAATGGTTGAAACCCTTGCCACACCTAGAGGGTGATCCCAATTACGACAGGTAAATCGGTCAATTTCACCCACAACGATGATCTTTTTTTTGTGTAGTTTTATTGCAAAAAAAAAGTTTTTTTGACAAAAAGCACAAAGTATGCAGGAGTAGTTATGGCAGAGTGGGGAAGTGGGGAAGTGGGGTGTGGGGAAGTGGGGAAGTGGGGAAGTGAGGAAGTGGGGTGTGGGGTGTGGGGTGTGGGGTGTAGGGTGTAGGGTGTGGGGTGTGGGGAGACGGAGTAGGGGAGCAGGGAGAAAAAACTGATGACTGATGACTGATTACTGATTACTGATAACTGATAACTGATAACTGATAACTGACCCCTCATAGATTTTTACTTAACTTTATGTCTTTGGTAATTTGTACAGGTTTTCATGATTCTAGATTGACCGAGAATTTTTTAGGACATCTGGGGAGCCAATCGGTCAAATTAAGTCGCTATATTATTATTTCGCCTTTTGCTTGCTTAAATGAAGCTTTTTCACCGGGAGAAGACCTAACCTTAATTGGGTTTAGTGCGGGGGTGGTAAATGCGATCGCTTTAGCCCATTATTGGCAAGCTCAAGGGGCAAAAATTGCAGCTTTAATAGCTCTGGACGGGTGGGGAGTGCCATTAATCGGTAATTTTCCCATTTATCGCCTGAGTCACGATTATTTTACCCATTGGAGTTCCTGTTTACTGGGTAGCGGTGGAGAAAATTTTTATGCGGATCCGCCGGTGGATCATCTTAGCCTCTGGTCGTCCCCCGATCAAGTAACCGGTTGGTCTATCAATGGTAATTTTGTCCAACGCACCACAGCGTTAACTTTTTTATCAAATCGGTTGGGCAAGAATCAATTAAGTATAATTAGCTAGTCGCCTCCCTATCTTCTCTATTTCTTTACCCCTTCCGCTCATGAGTACATCCGTCCCGAGTTCTTCGATTCTCTTGGTGGGAATTGAGGAGAATATCGCTAAACTAGCCAGTGCGGACTTGAAAGAAGCAGGTTATCGCCCCCTGATCGTGCCTAGCATTGATAGCGCTTTCCCAGAAGTGGAAAGCTGGCAGCCAGCGATGATTATACTCGATCGCTTCCTAGCGGGGGAAGCGGGTGTAACTTTTTGTCGTCATCTCCGTTCCCAGGGGAGTCGAGTTTATATTATTTTGTTAGTATCTCAAGAAACCCTAGAAGAACGTCTCGCCTGTTTGGAAGCGGGAGCCGACGATTATTTTCTCAAACCCTATAATTCGCAATCTTTTGTCAAATTAATCCGTTTTTATCTGCAGCCTCTGGAAACTATCCCCGAACAATTGCGCTTCGGTGACTTAGTATTAGATTTAGCCAGTCGTCGTCTCTCCTATAAAAACAAAAATATTGAGTTGACGATGAAAGAATTTGAACTGCTGCGCTACCTAATGATTCACCCGAAGGAAGTATTATCAAGGGAGCAAATTCTCGAAAATGTCTGGGGAGACGAATTTCAAGGAGAATCAAACGTTATTGAGGTGTATATTCGCTATTTACGCCTGAAGATGGAGGCTGGTGGTCAAAAACGCCTCATTCATACCGTGCGTGGTGTGGGCTACGTTTTACGGGAATCTTAACAGTAATCAGTAATCAGTGATCAGTGATCAGTGATCAGTAGATTGCTTTTATTTAATCTCCCCACACCCCACACCCTACACCCCACACCCTACACCCCACACCCCACACCCTACACCCCAAACCCCACACCCCAGACCCCGCCACCCTAGTCAAGTTCTGCTATTCGATCTCGATGGAGTTGGGGGAATCTAGAGGAGGGGTGGAACCCCCCGGGGTGATAGTTTGACGGTATTGACGATAAAGACGATCGCGCCAAGCAAAAAAGCCCTCGTAGGCGCTATTATCGGCTAACCCTGGAATCCCCTTGCCTTGCAATTCCCTGGGTAAGTGGAGATAGGAACCCTGGGGAAACTGAAGCAGTACACTTAATCCCGCCACGGCCAAATCGGCTAAACTGGGCTGATCCCCGACTAAATAGGGACGATTGGTTAAAATGAGGTTCAAAGCCTCTAAATCCTGTTGTAGCCCCTTTTTTGCGGTATTGATAGCATCTTTTCCCAGACCTACACCCGTTCCCAAAATATCAATTAATTCCCCCGGCATAGAACCCAGCAACAAGCGCATCAAATCGGGAGTTTCCTGGGGTAAAAAAGCGGTACGAAAGTTTTTATTTTGGGCAAAAGCGCCGAGAAAAGCGGTTCTTCCCTTTAATCCGAGGGATTCATCGGCCCATTCTTCGATTAATAAACATTGACCCCGTTGTAGGGGGTCTGTGGGGATAATTGGTTTTTCGGGATACTTGCGATCGAGATAAAAAGCAATCTCCGTCGAGTCAGCGATATAGGTATCACCATCCTTGAGGACGGGGACCTGGCGCTGTCCGGAAAGACGGAATAATTCCAATTGTCCCACCCCTGGCACCACGTCCTTTTTTTTATAGGCAAGTCCCTTATAGTCGAGAATGAGACGGACTTTCTCACAATAGGCAGATAATTCAAATTGGTAGAGTTCTAGCATGGGATGATATGGCCTCTCGATAAATCAGTTTCTCCCCGATTACTCTAACCCTATCGGGCATCAATTGCCTAAACTTAAAGACTTTACTCCGATTTTATCCGAACACTTGTACTAAAAACGAGCCAGACGAAAAAATAATCTTTTGCTAATTTTAGGAATTAGGCTTGGTACTCTTAGAGAAGATAGACTAGATCCAGCAACCTGAACTAAATAGTGCCACGCTTTTAGGCTAGGATATTTTCAGGCACTAAAGGCTAAGAATAACTTATATATTCTGGCAAGCGGACTAGCGAGAGACCAATAGCATACCGCTATAGTAGAGGTGTGCGAGAGCTGGCTCCTTTCTCGGATCAGAGGTTACTATGCAATTATCCATCGACGTTTTTAATGACGTAGTTCACTATCTCGACAGCCACGAAGAAAAATTACGGATCAAAAAATTAATCTTTTGTATCTGTAAAAAATATTGGGAAAATGATCCTAATATTTTAAACCCTGTGGCTATGGAAGACTTGGTGAAGGAGTTAGTGCGGCTCCAAACCAGTAAAGAACAATTAACTTTTTCTGTTTATAAATTAGTTAAAACCCTCAATCGTCCTCAAGTTTATCGGAGCGTAGCCACGGTTATTATCGAGCAAATCAGTCAATTATATAGTAATATTGATGCCACCCATGACACTCAATTATTACCAGTAGAACTCGAAGTTAACCCTAGCTTTAGCACCGTTAATAATGATGTCAACAACCAGGAAGACAATTTATTAAGACAGGTGGTTAGTAGCCTAGAAAATCATCGAGAGAAGGCGAGAATTCAAAAACTAATGTTTGCCGCTTGTAAAAATCGTTGGGAAAACGATCAAGCGGTGATTAATAGTTATGGCTTAACCAATATTATTTTAGAACTGCAGCGAAACAATCCCAATTTCCTCAGCTTGGGACAAACTCTCAACCAAATTGCCGAAAATATTAATAAAAAAGCTCTCTACCTAGGACTAGCCGATATTATTCTTACCCAGCTAGAGCCTCTTTACGACACTAATAAGGATGAGGAAGAAGAGGAGGAGAATAATGAGTCAAAAAGTCAAATCTTGAACCCTCAGCTAGTTCATCTAAATAATGATTCTGATTCTGCGACTAAAACCGCATCTTTCTCCCCATCTAGAAGTGAACCTGTGGATTTTGCCGCTGGGGTCATCGATATAAATGAACCGCAATTAGCCATGGAATTGCATTTTGCCGAGCCAGCTTTCTTAAATAAAAACCCCAGGAATTTCCCACAAATTCCTGCCTACGACCCCTTTGAAATTCGTTTAGAAATTTTCCAGTATGCTAATCCTTTACGAGCCAAAATATTGATTTTCTCGCTCCTATTTCATCCTTGGGACCGGAGCGGTCAAGATTGGTCAATCCTGCGAAGTTATACCCTAGAAGATTTACTACAACAACTGATCCAAAGCAGCAAATCTCTCAAGGATATCGAAATTGAACTATACAATATTGCTCAAAACCAAATGGATAGGGATGCTTACGTTCAGACCGCCAGTATTCTGGTGCAAGCTTTACAAAAAATTCTTTAATTTTTTACCCAAATTTCTCTGGATATTCCACCTATGAAACCCACCGAATTAATTGCCCGTTATGCCGCAGGAGAAACTCAATTTAGTGGCTTAAGATTACCAGGAGTTAATTTAGTTGGTGCTGACTTAATTGGCATTGTTTTAAATGAAGCAGATCTACACGGAGCCAATCTTCTCTTTACCTATCTTAACCGGGCTAATCTCGCTCAAGCTAATCTGGTGGCAGCTAATTTAAGCGGTGCTAGTCTCAACCAAGCTGACTTAAATGGGGCAGATTTACGCAGTGCCAATTTACACGGAGCGCTGCTACAAGGGGCTAATCTTCGTGATAGCGATATAACCCTAGCGACTTTACTTGATGCTAACTTAATCGGTGCGGATTTACGGGGGGCTGATTTAAGTGGTGCTAACCTGACTGGTGCTTGTTTGCGGGGAACAAATATGCGTCAGGAAAAGAAGAATCATAACACTAATTTACAAGGTGCTAATTTCTACCGCACCGACCTGCAAGGGGCTAATATGAAAGGAGTTGATCTGGTGCGAGCTAATCTAGTAGGAGCCAATTTAAAGGAAGCTAATTTGTGCAATGTTGACCTCAGAAAAGCGGATTTAACTAATGCTAATCTCCAAGATGCTTTACTTGCTGATGCTAATTTAATCGGGGCTTGTTTAGTGGGGGCAAATCTAGCAGGAGTCAATTTAGTGCGCTCAAAAATGAGCGATACGGAGGCAATGGGTGCAAATTTCCATAGTGCAATTATGACTCAAATAAAACTCGATCGAGCTAATCTTAGTCAAGCTAATTTTCAAGGGGCAAGAATGAATCATGCTGACTTAAGAAGGGCTAATCTTTCAGGAGTTAATTTCAGCGAAGCGGATTTAGTTGATGCTTTCTTTGCCAGAGCCAATCTCACCGGTGCCGATTTAAGTAATGCGAATCTAACTCGTGCCGAGTTAATGAGTGCTAATCTAATGGGAGTTAACCTCCGTGGTGCAACTATGCCCGATGGCCGGATTAATAAGTAGGGGTTGCTGAATATTAGACTGGACTAACGCCAAAGCGTCTTTAATTGCTTTGTCTTTACGTTGTCTTGATACTTTAAGGTGAAGCTTGGCAACCTTTGTCCGTTGCTTGTGATAGTTATTAGACTGTTTTTTCCCTTTACGAAACTTTTTGGATAACCGTCGTTGTGCTTTTTTTAGTCGTTTAACGAACACAAGAGTTAGGCACAAACTGAGAAGTTCTGATAGCTTCATCTAGTCTTTGGTATTGTTCTGGTGTCCCGTTTTTTAACTTCGCTTCTACGACTAGCATTGATTAATCCTCGACCCTGGATAAATTAAGTATAATACAGTTTACCTACAAATGATAGAATTAAAATCGTGCTTCGCAGTCAATATCCTGGTCGGCTTTCATCCCCCGCAAAGGTTGATGTCTTGTCGAAAAATTTAGCGGGGGCATTCATCCGACATTTAAGGTAATGATCGATATCAACCTGGAACCACTCCCCATCTAATACCTGTTCGAGGGAGAAATGAGGCTCTACAGGAAGGAATTGCGTCGCCAGTGACAGCTTTCGCTTGTATTAAAGTTTTCCGAGCGTTCGAGTAGGCTTTTTGAAAATAATCCCGCGCATGGTTGCTGAGAGTAGTGGTTTCTAGCCACTCTCCTAGTTGAGTTCGGAAACTGGCGATTTCTCCTACCCAGTGACAGACGTTTCCTTCTCGCTCCTGTTCCGATTTGTGATAGGCTAACTTAAGAAAGTGTTCGATAAGCTGGGTTAATAAACTCTCTACGGCCCGTCTGTCACTTTTCCCCCATGCACTCCACTTCTTCGATCAGATTTTCCCAGTCCACCTCATCAAACTTTTTTAGCTTTAAAAGTTGGGCGGTTTTTGAAGCCCAGAGAACAAAATCCTGATCGTATAAGGCTTTCATTGATAAAGCTGTTTCTACTGCCATAGTTTCGTTCCAACTGATCATAAAACTATGTCTTTAGCTTAACTTTACTAGCGCAAACCCTTGTAACTTTTTTGTCCTTTACTAGGCATTGTAACTCGATCTCATCAGACGTTATACAATAAATCTTGTCCCTCGATCGCATTTTCCCATGACTACCCCCTTCACTGCCGCAGAAATTGCCTCAGAAGGCATCAAACCCGAAGAATACGAAGAAATAGTCAAGAGACTGGGAAGACACCCCAACAAAGCCGAATTAGGAATGTTTGGCGTGATGTGGTCGGAACACTGCTGTTATAAAAACTCCCGGCCGCTGCTCAAACAATTCCCCACCACCGGCGAAAAAATTCTCGTTGGACCGGGAGAAAATGCCGGAGTAGTGGATTTAGGCGATGGATTGCGATTAGCCTTTAAAATCGAGTCCCATAATCACCCTTCGGCCGTGGAACCCGTACAAGGTGCCGCTACCGGAGTCGGAGGCATCCTGCGGGATATTTTTACCATGGGGGCCCGTCCCATTGCTATCCTCAACTCCCTCCGTTTTGGTAACTTGCAAGATGCCCGCAATCGGCGCATTTTTGCCGGAGTCGTGGAAGGAATAAGTCATTATGGCAATAGTGTGGGCGTTCCCACGGTGGGCGGTGAGATATACTTTGATAATGCCTACAATGGCAATCCCCTCGTTAATGCCATGGCTTTAGGGCTAATGGAAACCCAGGAAATCGTTAAATCTGGGGCAAAAGGCCTAGGAAACCCGGTTTTATACGTTGGTTCTACCACCGGCCGCGACGGTATGGGAGGGGCGAGTTTTGCCAGTGCCGAATTAACCGATAAATCTATGGATGACCGGCCCGCGGTGCAAGTGGGCGACCCTTTTCTGGAAAAATCCCTGATAGAAGCTTGTTTAGAGGCATTTAAGACCGGCGCGGTGGTGGCGGCCCAGGATATGGGGGCCGCTGGGATCACCTGTTCTACCTCCGAGATGGCGGCCAAGGGAGGGGTGGGAATTGAATTAGACCTGGATAAAATCCCCGTCCGGGAAACCGGGATGGTTCCCTACGAATATCTGCTATCGGAATCCCAAGAAAGAATGCTATTTGTGGCGGAATCGGGACGAGAAGGCGAATTAATCGAGATTTTCCATCGTTGGGGACTTCAGGCTGTGGTCGCTGGCCAGGTAATTGCAGAACCGATCGTCCGTATATTATTTAAAGGGGAAATTGCCGCCGAAATTCCTGCCACGGCCCTGGCCGATAATACTCCGATTTATCATCGGGAATTACTAACAGAACCGCCAGAATACGCCCAAAAAGCTCAATTATGGGAAGATGCTACTATTCCTATTCCCGAATCCTATAACCAGATTTTATTAAAACTGCTTGATAGTCCCTCGATTGCCTCAAAACGCTGGGTTTATCGTCAATATGACCATCAAGTCCAGAATAACACCGTTATTCTCCCCGGGGGGGCCGATGCGGCCGTGATTCGCGTGCGTCCTCTGGGTGCTAATCCCGCCAATTCTCGGCGAGGTGTAGCGGCGACTACAGATTGTAATCCGCGATATGTTTATCTTGATCCCTATAACGGAGCTAAGTTGGCCGTGGCGGAAGCGGCCAGAAACCTTAGCTGTGTTGGGGCTGACCCCATTGCTGTCACGGATAATCTCAATTTCGGAAGTCCAGAGAATTCAATCGGTTATTGGCAATTAGCCACTGCTTGTCAGGGTATTGCCGAAGCTTGTCGGGAAATGAATACACCAGTAACTGGGGGTAATGTCTCTTTGTACAACGAAACCGTTGATGCAGCTGGCAGCCCCCAGTCTATTTATCCGACTCCCGTGATTGGTATGGTGGGATTAGTGCCGGATATAGGGCAAATTTGCGGCCAAGGTTGGCAAAAAGCGGGGGATTTAATCTATATTTTGGGTTTTTCCTTGCCAACTATCGGCGCATCGGAGTATTTAGCCGTTATTCACGGTTTGGTGACGGGAAAACCGCCGGTAATTGATTTTGAGTTAGAAAGAAAGGTACAAGCGGCCTGTCGTCGGGGAATTCGCGCCGGTTGGGTGAAATCTGCCCACGATTGCGCGGAGGGGGGTTTAGCCACTGCTCTGGCAGAATGCTGTATTAGTGGCCAATTAGGGGCGGAAATTGACCTTTCTTGGCAGCATCAGGGCCGTTTTGATGCGGTGTTATTCGGAGAGTTAGCTAGTTGCATTATCGTCTCCGTTTCCCCCGAAAATCAGCAAGATTGGGAAGAATACCTAAAGACACAATTAGGAGACTATTGGCAAATAACTGGCAAAGTTAGCGAAAAAAGCGATAATCTTTTAATTCTTGACCGGGATAAACAACCGGCGATCGATGTTAGTCTAGAAACTATACAGCAAGTTTGGTCAAAAGCGATCGAAAGAAGACTTTAGGGAAGTAAACAGGAGTCGGTCGTCGGGAGTGAGGAAATGGGGAAATGGGGAAATGGGGAAATGGGGAAATGGGGAATTTCAGCTAAAACCCTAAAACCCCAAAACCCTAAAACCCCAAAACCCCAAAACCCCAAAACCCTAACACCCTAAAACCCCAAAACCCAACACCTGATAACTGTTCCCCATCCCCCAAATCCCCATCCCTCAAATCCCCATAAATAAGGTGTTAAAAAGAGATTAAGATAAGTTAAGATTTTGTCTCAAAAGTAGCCCCAAGCCCCAACCTTCCCATGTCTAGCCATCCCGACTCATCCCTATTCTTGAACCGCGTCGATAAGCCTGAAGAAGCCTGTGGAGTTTTTGGACTCTATGCCCCCGAGGAAGAAGTAGCAAAACTGACCTATTTTGGACTCTATGCTCTGCAACACCGAGGACAGGAATCGGCAGGTATTGCCACCTACGACGGGGAAACGGTGCATTGTTACAAGGAAATGGGCTTAGTTTCCCAAGTTTTTAGCGAAACTGTCCTTAAAACCTTGCCCGGTACTCACGCCGTCGGTCATACTCGTTACTCTACCACCGGTTCTAGCCGTCGGGCCAATGCCCAACCTGCTGTGATCGAAACCCGTTTGGGTAAACTTTCCCTAGCACATAACGGCAATTTAGTCAATACTTTTGAGTTAAGAAATGTATTAGAAAAGCGCGGTTGTGATCTCGTCACCACCACCGACTCGGAAATGATCGCCGTCGCTATCGGGCAGGAAGTGGATAGTGGCAAGGATTGGATAGAAGCGGCGATCGATGCCTTTAGCTATTGTAGCGGGGCCTACAGCCTTGTTATCGGCACACCGACGGGAATTATCGGGGCGCGAGATCCCAATGGTGTCAGACCGTTAGTAATTGGGGTTTTGCAAGAAGAAGGCAATCCCCCCCGTTATGTTTTGGCTTCGGAAACCTGCGGATTAGATATTATCGGGGCCGATTATCTGCGGGATGTGCAGCCGGGGGAATTAGTTTGGATTAGTGAAGATGGCTTATCTTCGGTGGATTGGGCCATGAAACCGGAGAAAAAATTATGCGTTTTCGAGATGATTTATTTTGCTCGTCCCGATAGCATTGTTCACGAGGAATCTTTATATACTTATCGGGTACGTTTGGGGGAACAATTAGCCAAAGAGTCGCCGATAGAAGCAGATATGGTGATGGGAGTTCCCGATTCGGGTATTCCGGCTGCGATCGGATTTTCGCGCATTTCTGATATTCCCTACGCGGAAGGATTGATTAAAAATCGTTATGTGGGACGGACTTTTATTCAACCAACTCAACACATGAGAGAGTCGGGGATTAAGATGAAATTGAATCCTTTAAAGGATGTTTTACAGGGAAAAAGAGTTATTATTGTTGATGATTCGATCGTGCGGGGAACCACTAGCCGGAAATTAGTTAAAGCTTTACGCGATGCCGGAGCAAGAGAAGTTCACATGAGAATATCTTCACCTCCGGTGACTCATCCCTGTTTTTATGGCATTGATACGGACAATCAAGAGCAGTTAATTGCGGCAACTAAATCGGTGGCGCAAATTCAGGCACAAATCGGGGTGGATAGTTTAGCTTATCTCAGTCACGATGGGATGTTAACAGCAACGAAAGAAGATCCGAAAACCTTCTGTACTGCCTGTTTTAATGGCGATTATCCGATTCCTGTACCTGATAATGTTAAGCGATCGAAGTTGATTTTAGAAACAGTTAAATAGCCTCAAGGCTAAATCCTCTGAAAACAATCGGCAATTTCCTGGGGAGTTAAAAGAGAATTAGGATAACCGGAAAGTTGTCCTAATTTTTGTGCCAATAAAACTGCTTGGGGTGGAGTTAGATAGGTTTTGGCTAAGAGATCGGTTTGATGATAAGCTTGCCGGATTGGGGCATCTAAAAGGATAGTTCCTTGGCCCATGATAATTACTCTTTCGGCGTATTCTGGCATTAAATAGAGGTGATGGGTGATCACAATCACCGTTTTGCCCATCTGGTGTAATTGACGACTGACCTCTAAAATTGCCTTAGCCCCTTGGTAATCTTGGCCGGTGGTGGGTTCATCGAAAACAACTATACGCGGTTCCATGGCTAAAATTGCCGCAATCACTACCCGCGCTCGATCGCCTTTCGGCAAGGAGAGAGGATGATAGGAGCGATATTCTAGCAATCCCATGGCTTCTAGACTTGCTTCCGTGCGTTGGATAATGATTTCTGGAGAATAACCGAGATTAGTCATGGCAAATGATACTTCTTTCTCCACAGTGGTGTTAAAAATCTGATTATCGGGATTTTGGGCTACATAACCGATCGAGCGAGCTAAATCACTGACAGAAAAGCTACCGGTCGAACGTCCGTCAATCATAACTTGACCAGTGGTTGCCGAGAGAAGATTGAGAAAATGCTTGACTAAAGTGCTTTTTCCTGCGCCATTTTGACCGATAATCAGCAGATATTCCCCTTCGGCAATATCGAGGGACACATCCCGCAAAGCGGTAGTACCATCGGGGTAGGTATGGCAGAGATTTTTTACCCTCAGTATGGGGTTTAAGGGGTCAGAAACCGACGATAAGGGAGGGTTTGGTGTTATTTGATGATAAAAGGATTTAAGCTCATTTAAACGGGCAAAACCGCGGTCTAGGGTGACAGGAATGGAATCGATCTCGCGTAGCGAGCGCGTTGCGACCGCCCCTATTTTTTGATTGATCAAGGCAAAAGTAGTGGCCACTTGCGGAGGACGCAGGGCATTTTCCTGTAAACGTTGTACTTGGGAGTAGATATCTGCCGGGGTTCCCATGGCTTCGATCGCACCTTCCCTTAATAGTACAAGGCGATCGGCATATTCGGCCATTTCCTCGGCTGCGTGGGAGACCATCACAATAGTGACACCGAGATGGCGATTTAACTCCTTAATGGTGGCGAAAACTTCCTGGGATCCCACCGGATCCAGTTGGGAGGTGGGTTCATCGAGAATTAACAAAGCGGGCTGAACTGCAAGGGCAGCGGCGATCGCTAATCGTTGTTTTTGTCCTCCCGATAGTTCCCCCGGCGATTTTTTTTCCATTCCCTCTAACCGGACTGCCGCTAAAACTTTGGGAATACGCGCTTTAATTTCCTCTCGCGGTAGCCGTAAATTTTCTAAGGTAAAAGCGATTTCATTTTCTATCGAAGTGGCTAAAAGTTGCGTTTCGGGATCTTCAAATACTGCCCCCACATAGCGGGCCAAGGTGCTAACGGGATGGGTTAAAGTATCTAAACCGGCTACTGTTGCATAACCCAAAAAACGCCCTCCGTAGAATTGGGGGACAATACCGTTAAGAGTTAAACAGAGAGTAGTTTTTCCCGCACCTGTGGGCCCGATAATACCTAAAAATTCTCCTCGATGAATTGCTAAAGAGATATTTTTAAGCACTAGATTGGAGGATTCGGGATAAATATAGGAAACTTTCTCTAATTGGGCGATGATTTCCATTATCGGTGGGGAATAGAAGACGGGAGTGGGGTAGATGGGGAGATATTTTTCAGGGAAATGCGAGTTAGGGACGCTTCTATTTTCCGCTATTTCGATCGATGAACTCGATTATCACACAGGTGGCCTACTACTCTGTGATTTATCCCGCAATTTTACCAGTGACTCCTCGCCCACTCGCAGAAAAACTTAATATTTCTACTCTTGACAAATTTGCTTTAAGGTGCTAAAAAAATCGGGGTAGGAAATGCCGGCCGCTTCAGCGCGATGGATAGTGGTGGGTTGACGGGAATTGAGGGCAGCGATCGCTAGACTCATAGCAATGCGATGATCGGTAAAACTGTCCACTTCCGCGCCTAATAGGCCTGTACCGCCGGTAATCTCTAAACCATCGGGTAATTCCCTTACTTTTGCCCCTAGGCGATCGAGTTGGGTGGCCATCACCGTCAGGCGATCGCTTTCCTTCACCCGTAATTCCTCAGCATCCTTGATAATTGTCGTTCCTTGGGCAAAAACCGCCGCTACTGCCAAAATCGGAATTTCATCGATCAGACGGGGTATAATCTCACCGGCGATCGTGGTTGCCTGTAGTTGACTGGATTTCACTCGCAGATCCGCCACCGGTTCCCCCGTCACCACCCGTTGATTTTCGAGGGTGATATCTGCTCCCATTGCCTGTAAAACCTGTAAAACTCCAGTTCTAGTCGGGTTTATTCCCACATTTTCGATTAATAACTCAGAATTAGGCACGATGGCCCCCGCTACCAACCAAAAAGCTGCCGAACTGATATCCCCGGGTACAATCACCGTTTGTCCGGTTAAAGTGGGATAACCCGTCACCGTGACGCTATTAGTCTCCCCATCCACCTCAATATTTGCCCCAAAAGCGCGCAGCATCCGTTCACTGTGATCGCGAGATAAAGCGGGTTCCGTGATCGTGGTTTTCCCCTCGGTTAACAGTCCAGCGAGGAGAAGACAGGATTTCACCTGTGCAGAAGCGACGGGAGAATAGTAGTGGATCGGTTGCAGAGATTCCCCAGAAACGGCTAAAGGAGCCAAAGAATGGGCTTTTCTGCCCCAAATTTGCGCCCCCATTTCCTTGAGGGGTTTCACCACCCTGGACATGGGACGCGATCGCAGGGAAGCATCACCGGTGACGACAAAAAAACGGTCCCGATGACCAGCCAATAATCCTAACATTAAGCGGATCGTCGTGCCGGAATTGCCCGCGTCGAGGATTGCTAAGGGTTCCTCAAGATTGCCTAAACCCCTACCTTTGACGATTACTTTCTCGCTGTTGAGTTGGGAAATTTCCACACCCATGGCACGAAAACAACTAGCGGTACTGCGGGGATCTTCGCCCAATAATAACCCATGAATAACGGTTTCCCCTTCGGCGATCGCTCCTAACATCAGGGAACGATGGGATATAGATTTATCGCCAGGGATGGTGATTTTTCCCCGTAATCCCGTGATTTTACCCGGATCGATGACTAAATCTTGATGGGATTGAAGGGGGTTAAGGGTGACAATAGACATGATCGTTAGGCAGATGAAGACAAGCTCGATCTATTTTCCCTCTTTACCTCGCCCTTTCCTTGTCAAGTTATGTAAAGAATATTAAGCTAGAGTGACAGTTGATTTTCCCAGTGTGACAGGAACAAGTGAATGGAACGAACCACAGAGACACAAAGGACACAGAGATCGATCGCTCCCGTATTAGGTTAAACTTATCACACAAATAATAAGAGAGCCGCCGATTTTCCCCTAACCCTAGGATTTTTTACTAAAATGACTGCTATGATCATTTCAGATAAGTCTGATACAATCTATAGCGTTTCTGATTCACAAGAGGTACATTCCCGATCCTGAACAGCTTAATCAGCTAACTGATAACTGATAACTGATAACTGATAACTGATAACTGATAACTGATAACTGATAACTGATAACTGATAACTGATAACTGATAACTGATAACTGATAACTGATAACTGATAACTGATAACTGATAACTGATAA
>NZ_JBHFLL010000024.1:0-5325 GCF_041928595.1 Microcystis sp. BLCC-F209 | reverse complement strand
CCCACCCCCCCTGCCCCCCCGACATCGGGGGGGTCGGGGGGGCAAGGGGGGGCAGCTTACATCAGATATTGCCTGAGATAACTTGGGGTTTTTGACCATATTCTTGACGGCTAAATTCTCAACCACAATCGTTTGGTTTTCCCGAACTAATTGAGTGGTTAGCTTATGTAAATGGTCTTTTCTACTATCGGTGATTTGAGCGTGAATTCTGGCTACTTTGATTCTTGCTTTTTCCCGATTTTTTGACCCTTTCTGTTTTCTAGAAAGATTTTTCGATGCTCTTCGCAACCTCTGATAATGTTTCTTAAAATGCTTAGGATTAGATACTTTATCGCCATCGCTGGTAATTACTAAACTACTAATTCCTAAGTCAATTCCGATGGCTTTATCTGTTACTGGGAAAGGCTTAATCGTTGGGTCATCAAATCTTATTGAGATATGCCAGCGTCCAGAAGGATGTAATCTGACTGTTACTGTGCTTGGTTCACATCCGTCTGGTATTTGTCTTGACCATCGAATAGGTAAAGGTTCTGTGCATTTGGCTAAATAGACTTGTCTGTCTTTAAATTTAAAAGCAGATTTGGTAAATTCGGCACTTCCTCCTTGATGTTTTTTCTTAAAGTTAGGATACTTAGTACGACCAGCAAAGAAATTAGTAAAAGCTGTTTGTAGGTGTCTTAACCCTTGTTGTAAAGGTACACAGCTAACTTCGTTTAAAAAGTCTAATTCTTCTTGTTTTTTCCAATCGGTCAACATTGAAGAAGTTTGAGCGTAGCCTACTCTTTCTTGTCTTTCATACCAAGCTTGTGTTCTGAGATGGAGAGCTTTATTGTAAACTAATCTTACACAGCCCAATGTGCGCCGCAATAGCGACTCTTGTTCGGGTGTGGGGTAAAATCGGTAAGAATAGGCTTTTTCCATATTTCCATACCTCACATTTTAGCATATATTTCGTAAATGTGCTAATATTTGACGGTAAAGCCGTCGTAGAACGACGGGGTTTCAGACCCAAATTTTCGATGAAATGGCGAGTGATACTTGAACCGGATCCCGATACAAACGAATGGGCAATTTGGTGTCCGGAACTGCCCGGATGCACATCTGCCGGTATTACACAAGAGGAAGCTCTCAATAATATACGCGAAGCGATCGAGCTTTATTTACAACCTGATGCTATCGATCTTCTACCAGGAGCAGTAATCCGTGAGGTTATGGTGGGATGACTCGACTCAGGAGAATGAATGCTGACGAGGTTGAGCGCATATTACGCAAGTATAACTTTGAACTGATCTCTCAGAAGGGTAGTCATAGAAAATGGCGTGGTAGGGATCAAGATACTCAAGTTATCGTACCTTACCATCAAGGGAGAGATTTACCTACTGGAACATTGCGTAACATCATGATTACAGCCATGATCCCAGAAGGAGAGTGGAAATCTCCATAAACTTCATCTAAAGTCCATCTGTCTAACCAATCACTGCACCCGACCGAGAGTTAGACTGATAATATCATTCAAGGTTGGGCTTCGGCCGTGAGCTTTTGCCGAACGGTTGAAGCATGAAACCCAACGCCCGATCATGTTAGGCTACTGCTAACCCATCCTACAAATAATTGTGTCTCCCTACTTATAACAAATCACTCCAGTATCAATTATGAATTATGAGTTAGGAAGTGGGAAGAAAAAAGCTGCCGACTGCCTCCTGACTTCGTTAGCCTTTCAGCAATAAATCGCTAATTTCCGACTGACAATGACCAATTAAACGATTAAGGGCTTTTTTTCCTTGTTTACCTTGATAATCTGAGCGATCGCTTTCAGTAATTCCATAGGGACGACCGATCGCCACCTTGACACGATGATAAAATACAACGGGATGCCAACCATCTTGATCGAATAAAGGTTCCGTGGTATCTAACCAGCGCAGCAAACGCACGGGAAAAGGACTAATAACAGTTTCCGACTCGGAGAGAATAGCCACAGGTAAGACCGATAGATTCTCCACGGGACAACGCAGGGCTAAATGGGCAAATCCGCTCTGAAAAGCGCTAATTTGACGAGGAGCAGTCAAATTTAACATCGGCGATCCACCTTCTGGAAATAAACCGATCCATCGTCCGGACTGTAAAAAATCCGTTGCTTGCCGAAAAAAAGTCCGGTGGCGTTTTTCGGGGGTATCAAAGGGAAAACAGCCCAATTCTCCGATTAATTCCCGCAAAAGTGGCGTTTTTCCCATGTAGTGATGACAGGCGATCGGGAGAGTTTTGCCCAAAGCTTGAATTAAGATCGGCGCGTCCAAAAAGCTACGATGGTTACTTACCACGATCGCCACTCCTTGGCTGGGTAGATTTTCTTGACCGACGGTAAACAGACTCGTGCGCGTGGTATCAAGAATTAAACGAGAGGTGGATAGGGGGGTAAGCAGCTTCATGGAAAAAAAAATCGGCCTTAAGATTGTTTTTATTGACTTAGACTACAACTAAAGGATAAAACAGAATTAGAGGATCATAAAATATAAGGGATTATGTCCCAATCATCTACGGATCAGCCTCGGGGCAGCCTCGTCTATTTAAAAAAATAAATTTCATGAATGATTTAAATGAGCGAAAAACATTTGCTTTAACAACACCTCTTTATTATGTCAACGATATCCCTCACATCGGCAGTGCTTACACAACGATCGTAGCGGATGTTATGGCACGATGGAAGCGGTTACAGGGGAATTCTGTCCTCCTAATTACAGGAACCGACGAACACGGACAGAAAATCGAACGGACTGCGGCAACCAAAGGACTCGCTCCCCAGGAACACTGCGATCGCATCGCCACCAGTTTTGCCAATCTCTGGGCCAAGCTACAGATCCAGTATGATCGCTTTAGTCGTACCACTGCCCCCCGTCATCAGGCAATTGTTAACGAATTTTTTGAAAGAGTCTGGGAAAAGGGCGATATCTATCTCGATCGCCAACAGGGTTGGTATTGCGTCGCCTGTGAAGAATTTAAGGAAAAAAGAGAACTGTTAGATAATGGCTGTTGTCCCATTCATACTAATCTGGCCGCCGAATGGCGCGACGAGGAAAACTATTTTTTCCGTCTCTCTAAGTATCAGACGCAACTAGAACAACTTTACCAAGAGCAACCCGATTTTATTCAACCGGAAAGCCGACGTAATGAGGTTCTCAACTTCGTCAACCAAGGACTACAGGACTTCTCCATTTCTAGGGTTAATGTGGCTTGGGGGTTTCCCATTCCCCACGATGGTCAGCATACCATCTACGTTTGGTTTGATGCCCTTCTTGGCTATGTTACCGCCCTTCTCGACCCCGAAGACGAACCCACCCTAGAAAATGCCTTGGCCAAATGGTGGCCGATCGATCTGCATCTGATCGGTAAAGATATATTAAGATTCCATGCCATTTATTGGCCAGCTATGCTCATGTCGGCGGGTTTACCCTTGCCTAAAAGAGTATTCGGCCATGGCTTTTTGACCAAAGACGGGCGGAAAATGGGCAAAAGTCTCGGTAATACCCTCGATCCCTTCGATTTAGTTGATCGCTATGGGGCCGATGCCGTCCGTTACTATTTCGTCAAAGAGATTGAATTAGGACAGGATGGCGATTTTCAGGAAACCAGATTTGTGAATATTCTGAACGCGGATTTAGCCAACGATTTAGGCAACCTCCTCAATCGCACCCTAGGCATGGTCAAAAAATACTGCCAAAATAACCCCCCCCAGTTGACCGGTGTAGATATCCCCAACGATAATCACCTTAAGAATATGGGGATCAATTTAGGGGGGATTGTTGAACAGAAGTACGATGCGCTACAATTTGATCAAGCCTGTGAGGAAATATTAGCGTTAATTCGTGCTAGTAACAAGTTTATCGATGAGAGTGCGCCCTGGAGTTTATTTAAACAGAAACAACAAGCAGCCGTAGAACAGGTTCTCTACGCAGTTTTGGAATCAGTAAGACTCTCTGCCTACCTACTCTCACCGATAATACCGACCTTGAGCAGTAAAATTTATCAACAACTAGGTTTTGTTATTGATTTTAATACTTTCAGGTCGGAGGCTGGGGAAAACTCCTCTGATGGTGTCTCTTTTTGTAAACACCGTCAATGGGGATTACCGACAAATCCACAACTAGGAACACCTGAACCGATCTTTTCTAAACTAGAACTGCCGTTAAACGATTCCTAAAGGAATTTTTTGATAACTCTATTTTTTAAGGTCTGTTGTCCTTTGGGACACAACTGGCAAACACTCAACACTAAACTTTTAACAAACGAGGAAAAATAAAATGTTTGATGATTATGACACGGCCCCAGTCTTCACCCCCGAACAAGTGCTAGAAAATCGCGGTCGTGTGGCGATTTTCATCGATGGTTCTAATTTATTTTATGCGGCCCTGCAATTAGGTATCGAAATTGACTACACCAAATTACTTTGTCGTTTAACTGCCGGTTCTCGTCTCCTGCGGGCCTTCTTTTATACTGGAGTTGATCGCACTAACGAAAAACAGCAGGGATTCCTCCTCTGGATGCGTCGCAACGGCTATCGAGTCATCGCCAAAGATCTAGTACAATTGCCCGATGGTTCCAAAAAAGCCAATCTTGACGTGGAAATCGCCGTAGATTTAATGGCGCTAGTGGGTTCCTATGATACCGCAGTCATTGTCAGTGGTGATGGAGATTTAGCCTATGCTGCCGATTCCGTCAGTTACCGCGGTGCGCGGGTGGAAGTGGTTAGTTTGCGATCGATGACCAGTGATAGTTTAATTAATGTGGCTGATCGCTATGTTGATTTAGATCAAATTAAAGAAGAAATTCAAAAAACCAGCAAACATCACGTTGGTTATAATAATTTCCCCGTCAGCGTCTTGGATCAAGACCGTAGCAGTCGCTAGAAAAATTCAGTAAAAATCCAGTTTAAGGTGGGAATTACCCACCTTTTTCAGTTATCAGTTATCAGTTATCAGTTAGCAGTTAGCAGTTATCAGTGATACTAAATCCGCTGAGTATAGGCTACATATCAGGAGAGGCACTCATGGAAGTGGAGTGACTCTTAAATTATTACAGATGTGTCAGCAGCCGTGTGCAAGCATCCCACCGAAAAACTAATGCGCTCCGTAGGGCTGATTCATTCTCCGAATCTAAGTAGGTAGGCGTTAAAAGTTGTCAGATCCCCCCGCTGTCCTTTAGTCACATCTTTCTTAACATTTCAAACCTTTGTAGCACAAGGCTTTCAAGACTCGGTTAACAATCTGTAATATTCCTTGTTGACACCCTTACTGACAAGGAAAAAACTGAAATCAAGTCAGGATAAGGGTT
>NZ_JBHFLL010000239.1:0-11712 GCF_041928595.1 Microcystis sp. BLCC-F209 | reverse complement strand
TGGCAGAACTGCTCCCACAGGGAAGCGCTCTCGCGCTGTTGTAAGGTGGTGGTCATTGGTTTATGATTCCTATTAAGTTATCGAGGTACGATTGATGATGTCTCTATCTTAGAGAGTTTGTATCGGTTTGTAAAGGGGTTTGACAAAAGTATTTCTTGTTGGGGTGATAAGGTGGGCTTATGCTTGTTAGTCGGTCGTTTGTAGTGGCTCTTTGCAGAATTCGATCGCCCGAAGGTGATCGATTTGCCGATGATAAACTATAAAGAGCCTTTTCTTTTGAGCCAGAGAATGCCGTCGCTCTATAGCCTAAGAACCGAGAATCCCCCGCTAACCGCGCGAGCGGTTAGCGGGGGAAAGTCAATGTTGTGACAATCCATAAGCATCTGAGGGGGTAAGGCAATCACTAAAATCCTTTTTTTTTCCCTTTTTACCCTTTTTCTCTATTTTTTCTCTTTCTTTTCTTTCCCGCCTCACGGCGGGTCGATTTTGTAGGGGCGAACTGCGTTCGCCCACCGGCAATAATTATCCCACCGGCAATAATTAAGGCTTGCTGAATAAATGTGAAATATAGACGAAGTAAGGGTTTTAGGGTTCTGTTTCGCCCCCACCGGTGCAAGATTTTGAGAGAATCGTGGTTCAAAACCTTGTGTCTTCATCGGCCCGCGTCCTGTAAGGGCGAAGCATTCGGATAGGAAATATACGGTTTCAGCGATAGGTTATTGCCCGAATGCTTCGCCCCTACTTTCTCTCTTTAACGGCTGATTCCGCGAAGTTGCTCCAGAAGTTGATCAAGAATGTCTTCCATCTCTTCCGGGCTTCTGCCCATCCTGACCGGTCCGCGCAGAAACTCTTTAACCGTTATCTTTTTATCGCGGAAGTCACGGACAAAATTATAGATTTTTTCGGTGGATTGAACTTGTAATTTCATCTCCTCTAGCATTTGCTCAATCGGGTCGATGCCATCCTTCTCACAAGCGCGGCTGGCCCTCACCATCTCGCCTTCCGGGGTATTTCGCACCGAGCGCAGTTCTCTTTTCAGGTTCTCGTATTGCTTTTTAAGTAGTTCGTTATTGGTTTCAACCCTCTCGCACTGTCGTTTAAGGTCGCTTTCCGATGAGCCTTCAACCGCGAAAGAGTCCCCCATTTGATGCTGTCGTTCGATTTCCAGCAGTCTGGCAATATCTCCCTCTTTATAGGCACGGTTGACCTCCTTCATGATCTCATTGTGACGCATCCGAGTTTCGGGATCCGTAACCTTGTCGGGGTGAAAAATCTCAGCCATTCTCAGGAAAGTGCGGCGTATTTGTCTAGATTCAGGAGATTTAGGCGAGCTTTCAGGTGATAGCTCTGTTCCATCATCGTGACGGCCGTAGGAGTCTCCCCCAGAGAAGAAATCCTGCGCGGATTGCTCCGATGATCCTTCCGACTCTTCGTCTCCGAAAAGTTCGTCTAGTTCTTCATCTCCATCCTCAAATTTTGGGCTAATCACCCCCGTTAACTGAAGTGTCTCGTAAATTCCGAGAATCCTTTTTTTTGTCTGCTGCCCCATTTTTCTAGCAGTGAGGATTTCGTCAAAAAGGGCGTGTATTTCGCGGTCGAGGTCGGTAAGTTTTTGATAGAGGGGTTGCCCTCTCTGGAAAATCTCCGTCGCTAAGGAACGCATCTGGTCGAGGAATTTCTTCAGTTCGTTGCGTTTTCTGCCAATCTGCTTGAGGAGCCACTGATGCTCCTCCTCTAAAGCTTGGAGACGAAAATGTAGGGAAGACAGCGCCAAGGCAGGAGAGGTGGGCGAATCAGAGGAGTTCGGTGATTTCGGCTTTTTAGATCTGGTCATTACTTTGGGGTGAAAGCATATTGTCCATTCTACCAAGCCGCAAGGAACCGCATTCCTAAAACTCACGCTTGGCTCGTTTTGTTGTTTCTCCCCACCTCCCTGCTCCCCAATTCCCCAATTCCCCACTTCCCCAATTCCCCAATTCCCCAATTCCCCAATTCCCCACTTCCCCAATTCCCCAATTCCCCACTTCCCCACTTCCCCACTTCCCCACTTCCCCACCTCCCCACTTCCCCACCTCCCCACTTCCCCACTTCCCCACTTCATAATTCATAATTCATAATTCATAATTCCCCACTCCCCTGCGCCGGCGCTCCTGCGGAAACCTTTTTAAGTGGCTAGAAGCTAGATATATCAATGGTCTTAATTAATTCTTATCAATCGAATTAAATTTTTGTAAATAAAATTCTCGATCAGATTAATTATTTTTTCCAAATTCCGCTAGACTTATTTAGTAAGTTCAATCGAGATTCAATATTCCATAGCTAAATTTCTATAGCACGGGCTAGAAGGGAAGTTTAGCGAGGGATTCCTTTACCCATAATTCAGCACACATATTTGCTTTAGCAAGCAGGTAGGAGATTCTATGTCAAATTTTTCGAGACGGAAATTTTTAACCACGGCGGCGGTTTCAGCGGCAGGGGCTGTTGTCCTCAAAGGTTGTGTGGGTAATCCCCCCGACAGTACGGGTGGAACCACCACCACCGCGCCCGCTTCCCCGGCAGCCTCTCCCGTCGCCATCGCCCCGGAACAAGCTCCTGAAACCACCAAAATTAAATTAGGTTATATTCCTATCGTTGAGGCCGCACCCTTAATTATTGCCAAGGAAAAAGGCTTTTTCGCTAAATACGGGATGGCCGATGTGGAAGTCTCCAAACAAGCAAACTGGGGATCTGCTAGAGATAACGTCGAAATTGGGGCAGATGCGGGCGGAATTGACGGAGGACAGTGGCAAATGCCCATGCCTTACCTAATTTCCGAGGGACTAATCACCAAAAATAACGTTAAAGTCCCCATGTATGTGTTAGCGCAGTTAAACACCCAGGGTAACGGAATTGCGATCGCAGGTAAACACGAGGGCAAAAATATCGGTTTAGACCTGAAACCCGCCAAAGATTACATCCTCGGCATGAAAACGACGGGAACTCCCTTCAAAGCCGCCTATACTTTCCCGAAAGCTAATCAAGACTTCTGGATTCGTTACTGGTTAGCCGCCGGTGGTATTAACCCCGATACGGATATTAACCTAATTGCGGTTCCTGCCGCCCAAACCGTGGCCAACATGAAAACGGGAACCATGGATGCGTTTAGTACCGGTGATCCTTGGCCGGCGAGAATTGTGGCTGATCAGATCGGTTTTATGTCAGCTTTAACCGCAGAAATCTGGCCCTATCACCCGGAAGAATACCTCGCTATCCGTGCCGATTGGGTGGATAAAAACCCAAAAGCCACCAAGGCCCTATTAAAAGGAATTATGGAAGCGCAGCAATGGCTCGATCAAGAGGCAAATCGGGCAGAAGCGGCAGCAATTCTCGCTAAACCGGCTTATTTCAACCTCAAAGAAGAAATTATCGCCGGTCCCCTCAAAGGAATGCAGAAAATGGGTGACGGTAAACCGGAAATCACCGACAAAAATAAAGGGGTTTTCTACTGGAAAGATCCCGCCGGTAGCGTTTCCTATCCCTACAAGAGTCATGATCTCTGGTTTTTAACCGAAAGTGTTCGTTGGGGTTTCTTGCCGAAAGAAACTTTAACCACTGCCTCCGCATTAATCGACAAAGTTAACCGCGAGGATCTTTGGAAAGCGGCAGCTACAGAATTAGGAGTTCCCGCAGCCGATATTCCCACCACTACCTCCCGGGGTGTCGAAAAATTCTTTGATGGCAAGACTTTTGACCCTGCCAATCCCCAAGCTTATCTCGATAGTTTGGCGATCAAAAAATAGCGAGCTTTTAACGATAGGCTAGGTGGATAAAATATCTAGTCTATCAATCCCAAAAATGTTTTCTTCTCTTCCCAATCAAGTAACTTTATCTTCAACAAAGGAAAACGGCAAAATGGCAAGTAGCGTCAGCAGAACAGGTAAAGGTGGTTTCAACTTCGGTAAATTCTGGAAAAAGCATTCCCATGACATTCTTCCCCCCATTATCGGTATCTTAGGTTTTCTGATTGTTTGGCAATTAGTCTCGATGGTGGGATTAATCAAATTACCCCCCCCATCCGACCTAATCACCAATGAGCGTACCCGTACTTATTTAATGTATCCTTTCTTTGATCGTGGAGGCATTGATAAAGGACTATTCTGGCAAACTTTAGCCAGTCTGCAACGGGTATTAATCGGTTATTCTTTTGCCGCAGTGGTTGGTATTGGTGTTGGGATTATGGTCGGTTTAAATTCCTTCTTAAATAAGGCCCTCGATCCCCTTTTCCAATTCCTGAGAACAGTTCCTCCTCTTGCTTGGGTTCCCCTATCTTTGGCCGCTTTACAACAAAACCAACCTGCTGCTTTATTCGTTATCTTTATTACCGCAGTTTGGCCGATTTTGATTAATACTACCGTCGGTGTCCAACAAATTCCCCAAGACTATATCAACGTTAAACAAGTCTTGCAATTGTCCAGCAAAAAATTCTTTTTCAAGATATTAATTCCCTCGGCTCTTCCCTACATCTTCACTGGTTTGAGAATTGCGATCGGTTTAGCTTGGTTAGCGATTATTGCGGCGGAAATCGTTATGTCGGGTATTGTCGGTATCGGTTTCTTTATCTGGGATGCCTACCAAAATAACTACATCAGCGATATTATTCTCGCGCTGTTTTATATCGGTGGTGTGGGTTTATTGCTCGATCGCTTTATGGCTTGGTTGCAAAATCAAATCGTTCGTCAATAGGGAATCAATGGGGAAATTTTCCCCATTTTCAAATAACTGAAACTTGAGCCAATTTAAGGAGAAAAAAACTATGAGTTTGTTTGTCGCTGTCGATAACATTGATAAAGTATTCCCCCTCAGTGGTGGCGGTGAATATGTGGCCTTGAAAGGGATTGATTTACAGATAAAAAAAGGGGAATTTATCTCCCTTATCGGTCACTCTGGTTGCGGAAAATCCACCCTCTTAAACATGATCGCTGGTTTAGATTTGCCCACGGAAGGGGTGGTGACTTTGCAAGGTCAAAGCATTAAAAAACCGGGACCCGATCGCATGGTAGTCTTCCAAAACTATTCCCTTTTACCCTGGTTAACCGTCAAAGAAAATATCACTCTGGCCGTCGATCAAGTTCTCACCCAACTGTCAGAAGAAGAAAGAAAAGCCGAAGTCGAAAAATATATCGATCTGGTCAATCTTCGTCATGCAGTGGATAAACGTCCCAACGAATTATCGGGGGGGATGAAACAACGGGTAGCGATCGCTCGCGCCCTAGCCATTCGTCCGAAAGTCCTACTTTTAGATGAACCCTTTGGCGCGTTAGATGCCCTGACTAGAGGTAATCTACAGGAACAGTTAATGCAGCTGTGCGAAGAATACCAAATGACCTCGGTAATGGTGACGCACGATGTGGATGAAGCGGTGCTATTATCCGATCGCATCGTCATGCTTACCAACGGCCCCGGCTCAAAAATTGGCGGTATTTTGGAAGTGGATATCCCCCGTCCCCGCAAACGCATGGAAGTGGTGGAACACCCCAGTTACTACAGTCTCCGGAGTGAAATTATCTATTTCCTCAACCAACAAAAACGGATCAAAAAACTACGCGCTCGCAAAGTCGAAGTGATTGCCCGTCACGGTTTAGAAAAAGTCAATCTAGAAATCGGTTTTGTTCCCCTCACCGCTTGCGCGCCCCTAGCAGTGGCCAAAGAAAAGGGATTCTTCACTAAACATGGTCTAGATGAGGTGAATTTAGTCCGGGAAACCAGTTGGCGAGGCGTTGTGGACGGGATCGCGGGGGGATTCCTCGACGGGGCGCAAATGCCTTCGGGAATGCCCACCTGGTTAACCGTCGGTGGTTATCAGGAGCAACCTTTGCCGATTGTCAGCGCCCTGACTATGACGCGTAACGGTAACGGTGTCACCCTCGCTAAACGCTTCTATGACGAGGGAGTGATTGACGGTAACGTTTTAAGACAGATGCTATTGGAATCGAAGGAGCAGCGCCATATTTTTGGCATTGTTCACCCCTCCTCCATGCACAATTTGCTCCTACGTTACTGGTTAGCGGCAGCGGGAATTGACCCCGATAAAGACGTTCACCTCGAAACTATTCCCCCGGCCCAAATGGTGGCCGACCTGAAAACCGGTAGTATTGACGGTTACTGTGTCGGTGAACCCTGGAACCTACGGGCCGCCATGGAAGGTATCGGTTATACCGTCGCTACCGACTTAGAAATCTGGCAGGGCCACCCAGGTAAGGCCCTGGGAGTTCGGGAAGATTGGGCCAATAAATACCCTAATACCCATGTCGCTTTAGTCAAAGCACTGCTGGAAGGTTGTCGCTACTGTGCCGAGGAAGGGAATCAGGAAGAAATTCGTCAAATCCTCGCTAGTCGTCAGTACCTTAGTACCAATATAGATTATATCCAACTGGGTGATCCCAACTCCTACGCGTGCAGTCTCGATCGACCGATGAAAGAATATGCACACCATCTGTTCTTTGGGGATGGGGTAAATCGTCCCAGTCGTACCGAACACCTCTGGATGATGACCCAAATGGCGCGCTGGGGCCACATTCCTTTCCCGCGTAACTGGGTAGAAATTCTCGAACGCGTCTGTCGGGTGGGTGTCTTCAGTACCGCGGCCCGGGAATTGGGTCTAGGGGATATTAAATATCGTCGCACACCGATCCTTTTATTCGATGGTATCGAGTTTGATGCCGAGGATCCGATCGGTTATCTCAATAGTTTAGAGATCAAACAAAACGTCACCATGGCCGAAGTGGCTATTGATGCTCGTCCTAGTGCCAGTGAATCTCGCAAAATTGCCTAAAAATCGACTAAGGGGATAATTCCTAGCCAATTATCCCCGGCCATTGCCCCTATTAACTAATTTCCCCCAAAGACTAATCATGTACACCACCACCGACACAGTTAACCGAGCAACCCAGGCCCCCACTAAAGAAGCTTTTGTTACCATTGAAGGAGTTTCTAAGGTTTATCCCACTCCTAGAGGCCCCTACACCGTCCTCAAGGACGTTAATCTCAACATCGATGAAGGTGAATTTATCTGTGTGATCGGTCACTCCGGTTGCGGTAAATCGACCCTATTAAATATGGTGTCGGGTTTTTCTTCTCCCACCGATGGCATTGTTAAAGTTAACGGCAAGAAAATTACTAAACCCGGGCCCGATCGCATGGTAGTGTTTCAAAACTATGCTTTATTGCCTTGGTTAAGCGTTTTTGAAAATGTCTATCTCGCGGTAGATGCGGTGTCTCCCAATGCTCCGGAAGCACAAAAACGCTCGATCGTGCGCGATCATTTAGCTATGGTGGGTTTAACCGAAGCTATGGATAAAACCCCTCCCCAAATCTCCGGGGGGATGAAACAACGGGTTTCGATCGCTCGCGCTCTTTCTATCCGTCCGGAAGTGTTGATTCTTGATGAACCTTTCGGTGCGTTGGATGCGATTACCAAAGAGGAATTACAGGAAGAATTGCTGAAAATCTGGCAAGATAAACGCTGTACGGTGTTGATGATTACCCACGATATCGATGAGGCCCTTTTCCTCGCTGATAAGCTGGTAATGATGACCAATGGACCGGAAGCGAAAATCGGCGAAGTGATGAATATTCATTTCTCCCGTCCCCGCGATCGAGAGAGAATTATGGAGGATCCGGAATATTATCGTCTGCGTAACTATGCCCTCGACTTCCTCTATAATCGTTTCGCTCACGATGATGTTAGCTAGATGTGAGCATTTGTATTAGTTTGGGGTGCGGTTGACTTAATAGCGATCGCACCTAGATTTTTTTTTTAGGGAAGCCTTCTTCAAGTAAGATTATTTCTAAGTAGGTAGATGTTAAAAAGCGATCGCACCTAGATTTTTTTTTTAGGGAAGCCTTCTTCAAGTAAGATTATTTCTAAGTAGGTAGATGTTAAAAATTGTCAGATACCCCCCTTATTAAGGGGGGATCAGCACCCCCTTATCAAGGGGGGATCGACTTACTTATTGACTAAATAGAACAATTAGCAATCAAATACAATAACAATTTTTACTTTTTACTTAATCGATCATGCTCAAACAGATACGGAAACTACTTATCAATTTCGGTCAACAATGGCGCGATGAAGATTTCATGAGGTCGATTCATCTCATTGAAAACATAGTTTCTAAGGTTTTATCCGTAGCCTTAATTGTTGTTATTATTGTTTCTCTTTATGATCTAGTAGTTATCCTAATCAAAGACCTATTTACTACGGAACCCGTCGGTTTTTTTAGTAAAACTTTAATTGAAATATTCGGATTATTTCTCAATATTTTGATTGCCTTAGAGTTATTAGAAAACGTCACTGCTTACTTAAGAAAACACATCGTACAGGTTGAATTAGTAGTAGTTACGGCTTTAATTGCCATCTCTCGAAAAATTATTATTTTCGACCCCAATAAATACAGTAAAGATGATTTAATTGCCCTCACCGTGGGAACCTTAGCTTTAGCGGCAAGTTATTGGTTAATCAGAAAAGTTAATCGCGATAATCGTTCTTGAAGTAGTGATTAAGTCCCCAGACAGAATTAATCACAGATATTTTTTACTTCTGGAGTTGAGCAGTTCTGGGGTTCTCTCCTGCCAGAGTGTCAATTTAACTTTGTCCAATTACTGATTAAGGAAAGGGGTAGATTTAGAAAACCTAACCCTTATAAATATTTACTCGACTCTGGAAATATTACCCGCTTTAATCCAACCTTCGCGACCATCGGACAGACGCACGCGATGCCATTGGCCATCGCTGCTGGTTCCCACCACACTGACTTTAGTATTATAATCCAGACCGCCGAGACGAGTCGATTCACTGGTAGGTTCAGAGCGCAAACTTAAACCGCTTTGCCATGTCACCCGCGCTTGATAACCCTCGGATTTGGTTTCTCTTTTTGTTTCTTCGGGACTGGGTTTCGGGGAAGCTTTTGGTGTTGGGGTATTAGGAGACTCTTTCACCTCAGCTTGGGGTTGTTCTTGGACGGGAGTAGTAGGGATGGATTTAGCAGCTTTTTCCTCCTTAGTTTCCTCTTTTTTCTCCTCGGTAAAGACAGGTTTAGGAGGATTAGAATTCATGCCAGAGAGAAGCATATAGGCGACAGCAGTAGCCCCACCGACCAGAATCGCCACTCCCATGACAAAACCGACCATAAATTGCAATAAACCAGATAAACGCTTCATATTGGTGCTAAATTAACTGTTAGGATTGACATTAAAACGATCATCGCGAGAGGCTAAACGAGCTTTACCGGACTTAGCCCAATCCTGTAGAAATTGAATCTGTTCTTGGGCAGTGCGGGCCAGGGGTATAATCTGACTAGCGGCCTCAAGCACATCATCGGTGCTAAAGTCGCGATTTTGACTAAAACCGATGTGCATCGCTTCCACGATGGTTTGTTCGATTTCTGCCCCCGAAAAATCGGGAGTTTCGTAGGCTAGTCGCTTTATATCATAACTTTTTAGATTATGGGGCCGGACTTTCCCTAAATGAACGCTAAAAATCTCCTCGCGGGACTTTTGGCTAGGTAGTCCGACAAAAAATATCTCATCGAAGCGTCCTTTTCGCAACATTTCCGGGGGCAAAGATTGGATGTTATTAGCTGTAGCGACGACAAAAACGGGCGATTGTTTCTCCGCTAACCAAGTGATAAAAGTCCCGAAAACCCGCCCGGTGGTTCCTCCGTCGCCTTTCCCATCCACTCCGGCGAAAGCTTTATCAATTTCGTCTATCCACAGCACACAGGGAGCTAAAGCTTCGGCGAGATTAATCATCTGACGGGTACGCGATTCCGATTCCCCCACCAATCCGCCAAATAAACGCCCCACGTCTAGACGCAGTAGGGGTAAGTGCCAATGATGGGAAATAGCTTTCGCTGTCAGGGATTTACCCGTCCCTTGAATTCCCACCAATAGTAAACCCCGGGGATTGGGTAAACCGTAGGCGCGGGCGCGTTCACTAAAGGCACCACCGCGACGAATCAGCCAATCTTTGAGGTTATCTAGGCCCCCGATGTCAGAAATCTGCTCTGTGGCGGGATAAAAGTCTAATATCTGGGTTTGACGAATCGATTGGCGTTTTTCTGCCAAAATTAATTCCACGTCCTCTGGCTCAATTTTGCCGTGACTGGCTAAACATTTGGCTAAAACCCGACGAATTCTCTCTAGGGATAATCCTTGAGCAGAAAGCACTAATTCATCCAGGAGTGGTTCTTTGACGGGTTGTCCGGTGGCGGCGATTAATCGCTGGATTTCCTGTTTGATTTCTTCGCCACTGGGAAGGGGAAAATCGACGACGGTGATTACTTCGGTTAGATCCGAGGGGATAGACAGTTCGGGAGCGACGATAATTAGGTTTTTGGGCTGAGATTTCAGGGAACGGGCCAGATTTCGCAATTTTCTGGCGATGGCAATATCTTCTAAAAAGCGCTGGAAATCCCGTAAGATTATGATGGCGGCGATGTTAGTCGGCAGCTTTTCGACGAATTCAAGAGCTTGCAGGGGATTACGCCGAGCAAAGTTCTCATTATTGGGATTATCTTGATAACCATCCACGAAATCCCAGACATAGACAGCACGGTTATGGCTCTGTTTGGCAATATCGGCGATCGCTTTTTCGAGACGTTCTTCTTCTAGGGTGCTAACATAGATGAGAGGATAACGGGCCCGCAGCAGTAATTCAAATTCTTCACCAAAGCTCATAGCTATTCGTCTATAGTTTTTGCTATTTATATCGTCATCAGAAAATATAGCAGTTAGCCGTCCCTTGGATATTTTAGTACAAATGCTCGAACTGCCTCGCCCCCCTCTTAACCAGTAATTTAGCGCATTTATCCTCAAGATGAAGTGTAGCCTCATTTTGCTATCGACGACCGGCGACCGACTCCCCCAAAGGACAACTTCCTATCTCACCATTAGGTTAACTGCTAAGTACCTAAGCAAAATTAATTACACATATCTAACCACCTCTTGCCTCTTGCCTCTTGCCTCTTGCCTATCTTCACTAGGAAATTAATTTTGCACGACTACTTATGTATGAATAATATTATTGACCATGATCGTTTATTTAAGGAATTAATTGCGACTTTTTTTGTTGAATTTATTCAGTTGTTTTTTCCTGAGATTATTAATTATTTAGAGCCTAATCAGATCACATTTTTAGATAAAGAAGTCTTTACCGATGTCACGGAAGGAGAAAAGTATGAAAGTGATTTAGTCGCCCAAGTTCAATTTCGAGGACAATCATCATTTTTCTTAATTCATCTAGAAGCACAGTCTAGCTCTCAACCAGAATTTAATCGGCGAATGTTTACTTATTTTGCTCGTCTGCATCAAAAATTTGCCTTGCCAGTTTATCCGATTGTCATATTTTCCTATGAGCGTCCGCAAAAAGAAGCAATTCGTCAATATAAAATCCAGTTTCCCGACTTAAAAGTGTTAGAATTTAACTATCAAGTTGTCCAGTTAAATCGCTTGAATTGGCGGGATTTTCTCAATCAAGCTAATCCCGTCGCCACCGCTTTGATGGCCAAGATGAAAATTGCCCCTCGGGATAGGGCAAAAGTTAAGGCACAATGTCTAAGATTATTGGTAACATTAAGATTAGATGCCGCTAGAATGCAATTGATTTCAGGTTTTGTCGATACCTATCTCAATCTCAACTCGTCCGAGGAGATAGAATTTCAACAGGAGATTAGC
>NZ_JBHFLL010000238.1:0-2797 GCF_041928595.1 Microcystis sp. BLCC-F209 | reverse complement strand
GGACAATTTGCTTGAATACAGTGGAATGTACGATTAGAGAGGGAAGTTATCGTTTTTCTAAGATAACTCGACCGACCCAACTGCAACAAAAAGCGTTAGATTTATTGGGAGTTTCCCTGATTTGTACCCAGTAACGGGGCGCTGTAAATTCTCTTAATCCCTTCTACAGCACAGCTTATGGCTTTTTGTCAACGGGGAAGTCCAGTAATAAAAATAATCTTCAGAATTCAGAGTTTAGAATTGAGAATACTGACGACATCGGCAATAATTAGACAAAAGGATTGATTTCAGGGATATCATTGATCGAGGGTAAGTCTATTGGGTCCGATCGCTCTTGTCTAAGATAATAGGGACAATGAAGCTGACAATCGGGACGATGGGGAAAATCAACTAAATCATTTTGGTATGCTGATAGATAGCGATCGAGAGCCTTCAATAAACGGCGTAAATCCCGCCCTGTCCGTTGGTGTAGTTTGCGATTATAGTTAAAAGTAATTTGTTCGGGGCTGCGGGGTAACTGCACAAACCAATAGGTCATCGATAAACTATCAAGAGGATAAGCAGAAGTTTCTGCCAACACATACAGATAAAGTCTCGTCTGCCAATTTTTGGCTAGTTTGTCGGCATCGATCGGCTTTAAGTAGGTTTTCCAGTCAAAAATTACCGCTCGATCACTCTCTAATAAAATTAAATCATAGATAACCGTTAATAAATAATTACCCACAGTTAAACTGCGACAATGTTCCGCTTCTCGATTGTCTTCTCCCGGATTTTGGGCAATGGCCGGGGCAGCCTTTAATAGGGCTGTTAAACAATGTTCTAACTGTTCATTTTCCCCTAATAAAGACGCAATCGGCAGCCCTAATTCCCGCTGCTGTAATAATAGGTGAAACTGACTGCCCCATTCTTGCCCCTGTAATTGTCCGGGGTCAGCCGGTGTGTTAAGTTGCTCTAGATAGACTTTTTGAAATCTGGGTGGACAAGTTTCCAATAGGTTTAAATGACCTTGGGCAAAACGGTATATCTTAGGCATAATAGGGTTATCGTGAATAAAACAGCAGTTAGCCGATGATTTTGATCTGACAGACGGTAAACCGTATTATATAGTTTTCCCGATCAATGTTAATTTCTGTTATGGAAGTCTTGAAAGATTGGGGATTGTTTGCACAAAATAGTCGCAGCCATCCTTTGCGGTGAATGTCATGAATTCTTCACTTTTGTCGATTCTTCCTGCTGTTGACGGTGTTTTGTTTAATTTTGCTGAATCTGATCTATTTTGGGAAAATTTGGCAGTGGCTTTTGGCAAAAGCAGTGGCAAAGTCGAGATTTTAGTCAACGTCCTGAGATTGAGGTATTTAGAGTGTAGGCTGCGTGTTTGCGGCTATCAATTCCGTCAAAAAAACAAAATTAACCATCTGCCCTAAAGCACCACCTCTATTATTAAATCGGTGCGTTACGCTATCGCGCTTCACAGCCTAGTGGACTGTTTCAGCTAAAATAGGGCAATAGCTCGAACAAGCAGAGGACATCAATCATGGGAAGAGGTCGGTGAGATAAAGTCAATCTAACAGGGGAACAAAGAGAAAACCTCGAACAAATCAGTCGTAATGGCTATGCACCGGCTAAAAAAATTCTCTGCGCTCGGATTTTGCTGATGTGTGACGAGGGAGAACAGGCGAAAAGAAAATGGACAGATGAAGAAATAGCCGAAGCTTTAGAGGTCAATAGAAACACAGTGGGACGTATTCGTCAAAGATTTCTTCAAAAAGGCGAAAAACCAGCATTAGAACGGAAATCGAGAAAAACTCCCCCCACTCCAGCAAAAGTTGATGGAGCCGCCGCTGCCCAAATCATTGCCCTGTGCTGTTCGGAGCCACCATCTGGCCGAGCCGAGTGGACAATCCGACTATTAACCTCGGAACTCAAACAAAGACAAATTATCACCGAGATTTCCAGTCCAACGGTGTGGCGTACTCTAAAAAAAACCAATTACGCCCTTGGAAAACCCAAAGATACTGTATTCCGGAACAGGATTTAGCCCGATTTGTTGCCCAGATGGAAGTTGTCCTTGACCTGTATGGCACTCAGCCATCGGAAGAAGAACCGTTAATCGCGATGGATGAGGCATCAAAGCAACTACTTGGAGAAGTTTACCCCCCGATACCCATGCAACCTGGACAAGATACAAAAGAAGACTATCACTATAGTCGTGAAGGGGTTCAAGCCTTGTTCATGTTTTTTGACCCCCATCGAGGATGGAGACGGGTGAGTAACCGAGATAGTCGAACCCGAATAGATTGGGCAGAAGAAATTCGTCAATTATTGGGTGGTGATTCGGTAGTAGTGATGGCGGCTTAATCCTTTGCTTTGCTGTGCATTGTAGTCATGGATAAAATACCAAAGGGTTCCCCAACGTGATTCTCCATTTTTTTAGAGAAAGATAGACTCTCTCTCACCAGCTGAGAAATCCTTTGTCGAAAGGTATTATTTAATCTTTCAATATGATTAGTTTGACCAGTTTCTTTTCCGACTGGTCGATGACGTTTACTAGGAATTACTGTCTTATAGGACTCCCAAAAGTCTGTGTAAGCAACTGCGCATTGTCGGTAAACACCTGGTAAACTGGCCCCAAAGTTTTTTAGCTGATTGACGACGCCTATCTCCGCGCATAGCAACCAATAATTTCCCTTGTTTTTCTATCAATTGCCAGCCAAATATAAAACTTTATCGTCTTAGAAAAAACCAAAGACCACATCTCATCACATTCTCTAACCAATTTACCTTTTGGTTTGTCCGA
>NZ_JBHFLL010000237.1:0-9808 GCF_041928595.1 Microcystis sp. BLCC-F209 | reverse complement strand
CTGGCGGTTCTAAAAGATTAAAAGTAACGGAATTTAGCTCATTTTCGCCGTGGAGATGCTGGAGAGATGCGATCGCACTGGCACAGGCAAAAACTGGTAAAGTGTAACCGGAACGGGGTGGGGAGATAGACATGAATAGGGACTATAGCCAATCAAATTAGCCGTGATCTGATTATAGAACTAGGGGGCAACCGCTGCTATTTTTCTCAAAACCCTGCAATTTTACGCCAAGTAATTTCAGGATATTTTTTTCTAATCTCAGGAGAGCGTTGTTTAACAGCTTCTCCAATGACTTCAAAACAGCGAATCACAGCATCTTGAATTAATAAAGATTGATAGAATCTGTCTTTTCCCTCCTGTGTATAAGATTCGATTGGTTCAATTCTATCTAAAATATCACCTAAATAAATTAAGTCATCCTTCATAAAGGAATCACCTCTTTCATGATTCTTTCCCGAAAATAATCTCGCAAAATGTTAATAGCATCTACATCAACCTTACAGCCTAAATAATCTTCTAAGTCTTGAATTAAACCAATTCTATCTAATGAGTTGCGCCCTTGTTCCATTTCTACTAAAAAGTCAATATCACTGTTATTGCTGTCTTATCCTCTGGCAACTGCTCCAAATATTAGAATATTAAATGCTCGAAAACATCGAGCAATTTTTATAAAATTATCTTGTTTTTCTTGAAGAAGTTGATAGCGTTTGATTTTTATAATTATCTCTTTGACTAAAGCCTTGTTATACTCATTTTCTGAGTCTGTTATTTTTCCATTTTTCGGTTTTTTTTCGGTGTATAACTATTACTAGGGTATGGAAGCTCTTCCCTGATAACCACTGTATTCTCTGCTGGTAGTTAAAGGATGAAAACGAATTTGACTTTTTTTAAATAAACTCAAATAAGTAGTCGTGCCAAATTAATTTCCTAGTCGAGACAGGAGACAGGAGACAGGAGACGGGAGACAGCTATTAGGGATCGGATTTGAGTTTTCAGTTCACTGTTTCCTCACACCAGAAGTCTGACGGAGTAGTGGCTTAGATGTGTAATTAATTTTGCTTAGGTACTTAATGATCTATTGTCTTAAGCGATCGCTTTTCTTTTCTGGTGCATTAACAAACTATAGTAGGTCTGACAGCATTTCTCATCATTGAAACTGCCTGGGGGAAATTTTAGTACAAATGCTCGGACTGGTAACTCCGGCGCTCCCGTGCCATCTTAACGGGTAATCTGGATAGTCAATAGCTGATTACGGCCAATTCTTTGTCACCCCGTCAGAGCAAGAGCAAAGCAGGAACAGAAGCAAAGCTCAACCCAATGATTAGCTAATGGTATCGATAAACATCTTCAATGCTGCTTTTGAGAAGGAGACGGGTTGCTAAAGCCTCTATAATAAGTAGCCATAGAGATGCCGACAACTTCCCCTGTCGATAGCGAATAAGGAGAAAAAAAACCCAGTGTTTGTCCTCAAAGGTTACGAGTATTTTCTAGGATTTCTGCTCGCTTGCAGTTTAGTACCAATCCTATCCCTAACTGCCTCCAAAGTCCTGCGGCCTAGTGGTGGCGGTCCAGAAAGACGCACCACCTATGAATCGGGGATGGAACCGATCGGCGGTGCTTGGATTCAGTTTAACATTCGTTATTATATGTTTGCCCTTGTTTTCGTGGTTTTTGACGTGGAAACCGTCTTTCTCTACCCTTGGGCGGTAGCTTTCAATCAATTGGGCCTATTAGCTTTTGTAGAAGCACTGATCTTTATTGCTATCCTTGTGGTTGCTCTCGTCTATGCTTGGCGAAAAGGAGCCTTAGAATGGTCATAATGGCCATAATTTTCCTTATTTTTGACTTTTCATGAGAGGATAACCCGATGAGTCCCAACCCTACCAGCGAATTTAAGCAAATTATCGCACAACAAAGCGAAAAAATCCTCAATCCCATCGAACGTACGAAAGTTACCCAGGATTTATCGGAAAATGTCATCCTGACTACCGTTGATGACCTGTATAACTGGGCGCGTTTGTCAAGTCTTTGGCCGATGCTCTACGGTACAGCTTGCTGTTTTATCGAGTTCGCGGCCTTGATTGGTTCCCGTTTTGATTTCGATCGCTTTGGTTTAGTTCCCCGTTCTAGTCCCCGGCAAGCCGATTTAATCATCACTGCCGGTACAATCACCATGAAAATGGCCCCCGCTTTGGTGCGTCTGTATGAAGAAATGCCGGAACCTAAATACGTTATCGCCATGGGTGCCTGTACGATTACGGGGGGAATGTTCAGCAGTGACTCCACCACCGCAGTTAGAGGGGTAGATAAACTTATCCCCGTGGATGTCTATATACCCGGTTGTCCCCCCCGTCCGGAAGCGATTATCGACGCGATTATTAAACTGCGGAAAAAAGTCGCTAACGAATCTATTCAAGAACGGGGGACTGTCCTCCAGCAAACCAATCGTTATTACAGCACCACCCACAAAATGCAGCCCACGGAACCGATTCTTACGGGTAAATATCTACAATCGGCCACCCGTCAAGCACCTCCGAAAGAGTTACTAGAAGCCACCGGTATGCCTGTTCCCCCCGCTCTTTTGACCACGAAACAAAAGGAAGAAATTTAAATGACTGAAGAAACCACAGCTATTGTGCAAGCTGGCCCCACTTCGATTTGGTTAAGCGAAAATGGTTTTGATCATCAAGCTTTAGAAGCTGACCATAGTGGTGTGGAATTGATTAAAGTAGAAGCAGACTTTTTAATTCCTCTGGCCACTGCTTTATACGCTTATGGCTTTAATTATCTCCAATGTCAGGGTGCTTACGATTTGGGACCAGGGAAAGAATTAGTTAGTTTCTATCATCTGGTCAAAGTAACCGATAATGTCGATAGTCCCGTGGAAGTGCGCTTAAAAGTCTTTCTTCCCAGAGATAATCCCCGGGTTCCCTCGGTTTACTGGATTTGGAAAGCCGCTGACTGGCAAGAACGAGAAAGTTATGATATGTTCGGCATTATTTATGAAGGACATCCCAACCTGAAACGGATTTTAATGCCGGAAGATTGGGTCGGTTGGCCCCTACGCAAAGATTACGTTTCTCCCGAATTCTACGAACTACAGGACGCTTACTAAGTCGAGAAACTAATCACTAATATCGGGTTAGAAGATATTTCTACCCCGATTTTTGCTATTGACTATTTAGTCGGTTAAATCTACATTTCGTAGCCAAATTTATTGGCATCTACTTCTTGTAAATTAATATCGATTAAACCGTATTCTGACCAGCGTTGGGAAACCTTGACCGCCATGGCCGGATCCGACTCCAAAGGTTCCCCCCACTCGTGGTCTGTTTCAGGATACATTTTAGTGGTGGCATCAATTCCCATTCTCCCCCCCAAACCGACCTTTTCGCTGGCAAAATCGAGGCTATCAAAGGGGGTTTCCGGGAGAATAAACACATCGCGAACCGGATCCACTTTAGAACTAATTGCCCAAACCACTTGCCGGGGGTCGCGAATATTAATCTCCTTATCGACGACGATGACAAATTTAGTATAGGTGAACTGGGGTAAGGCACTCCAAAAAGCTAAGGCCGCTCGTCGCGCTTGTCCGGGATAGGCTTTATCAATGGAGATAATCGCCGCTTTATAGCTTAAAGCTTCCATCGGCAGGAAAAAATCCCTGATTTCCGACACCTGTTGCCGTAAAATCGGCGTATAAATACGATTAAGAGCGATCGCCATCATCGCCTCTTCCTTGGGAGGACGACCGCTAAAAGTGGTTAAATAAATGGGGTCGCGACGATGGGTCATGCAGTGGAAATGAATCAGGGGTGAATCTTCCACACCGCCATAGTAACCCATGTGATCACCAAAGGGTCCATCTGGCAATACCTCTCCGGGGGTAATTGTTCCTTCGAGGACGATTTCTGAGTCGGCCGGCACTTCCAAATCAAGGGTTTTACACTTGGCTAACTGTACCCCAGAACCGCCGTACAATCCCGCAAACAGCCATTCTGAGAGATCTACGGGGATAGGAGTGGCAGCGGCCATGATAATTAGAGGATCAACCCCCAAAGCGATGGCTATTTCTAGTTTTTTGCCCATTTGTGCCGCTTTTCGCAGGTGACGCGCCCCACCGCGCACGGATAACCAGTGGACGGTCATGGTATTGTGAGACTGTAGCTGTAAGCGATAGACACCGACGTTAGGGGTTCCCGTTTCGCAATCTTTAGTAATTACTAGCCCTAGGGTGATAATCTGGCCTGCATCGCCAGAATAGGGGCGAATCATCGGGATTTTCTTTAAATCTACTTCATCCCCTTCTAAAATCACCTGTTGACAGGCAGGAAAAAAGTTACGGTTGGGTTTCGCTTTCAGGACATCAAACAACACTTTACCAAAATCGATCGCTTGGGAGAGTTTTTTCGGCGGTTTCGGTTGCTGCAAGAGGGCGAGTTTTTTGCCTAAATCTTCCAATTCTTCGGGTTTATTCAGGTTCATCGCCCAACAGATGCGTTCTACCGTTCCCATCAGGTTAATAGCGACGGGAAACTCGGCCCCTTGCACGTTTTCAAACAGTAGGGCCGGTCCCCCCACCTGTAGCATCCGATTAGCGATCTCGGCAATTTCTAAATCGGCAGAGACCGATGCACTAATGCGGCGTAATTGCCCACGCTCTTCTAAAAGCTTAATAAATCCTCGTAAGTCTCTAGCCATGATGAAGAAATGTAAATAAATCCCTGTCTCTATTATCTCTTAGGGCGGCAGTTTCCGTCGGGGATAGTCACCGTTTTGAGAGTTTGAGGCGATTCTCGTCTAGAATTAAGGAAAAAAATCCCCATCTTGCCAGGGTCATTCCTAACCCTAAATTTATGCTTATCCAGCCAGGAGGTCAACATGATTAAGGATATTGAAATTAGTAATTTTAGATGTTTTGAGCATACCAAAATTGAAGGCTTTGAGCGAGTTAATTTAATTGGTGGTAAAAACAATTCAGGGAAAACTGCCCTGTTAGAGGCTTTAATTGTTGCTGACAAGCCTGAAAATATTTTATTTTTAAGATACTTGAGAAGAGAACCAATAAAAATTCATCAGGCATTACCAAAACAGACTTTTGAAAATTTATTTTTTAGGCAAAATCAGCCGCAAGAAATGTTGATTAAAACCCAAAACGAGAATAAACAAGAAACGGAAAATAGAATTATATTCTCTGAAAACATTTCAGAAGAGTTATCAAGAAGCACCAAAATATTTGGGTTATTTGGTGGATTAGATTTGTTATGGGATTTTATAGAAGGAGAATCGTATTTTCCAAAAGGTATAATACCTACTTTGCGATTTAATATAATCGATAAATTCTCAGAAAAGAGTGAGGAATTTATTATAATTGCCACACCCAAAAATTATTTAAATATTAGCTTGAATGGACAATACATAAAACCATTCGACTATAGCTCAGAAAGTGTCAAGAATATGCCAATAATCACAACATCAATGGGAGAAATTAATGCCGATCTAGTCGAAGATTATGAACTTATTGTTTTTCAAGGCAAAAAAAATGAAGTGCTAAATTCTATTCGCATTCTCGATCCATGTATTGAAAATGTTGAGAGTTTTTATCTTGGTTCACCTAGTTTATATCTGACTAGAAAAGGAGAAAATCGTTTACCAATATCACTATTTGGAGATGCTATCAATCGCTTAGTTCAGATAATAATGAAATTAAAGGAAAGTTCTATTTTATTAATTGATGAAATTGAAAACGGTATACATTACACTAATCAAAGAGAGTTTTGGAAAACTTTATTCCGATTAGCTATCGAACTAGATAGCCAAATTTTTGCCACAACTCATAGTTTAGAGATGATCCAAGCTTTTGCCGATGTGGGGTTAGAATATTATCCAGAAGATGGGGCCTATTTTGAACTAGCAAGGAGTCCCAGAACTGATAAAATTATCGGTATTAAAAGTGAATTAGATATCTTAGATTACGCGCTCAAGCATAATGATCGAATCAGAGGTGAGACGGAATAGAACGAGAAAATTATCGTAGCCTTGAACAACGACTAAAACGACTTAATAACACCCTGCTTAAAGATGATATTCAAAAGATAGGTATTGTTTTAGATTTAGATGAACAAACCAGAGAAGAAAGACTTGCTCTGGTTAGTCAATGTATTCAAAGAGTTTTTAGAGAAGCAGTCAGGATAGATGATACCCAAAAGCTATTTCAATTAAATGCTTCTACGAATACTCAAATAGGTTGTCATTTTCTTCATGTTAATGAACAGGGGGAACTAGAGACAGTGTTGAGAGAAATTAAAACCCAAGATTCTCCCCATGCTGATTGTGTAGAAGCTTGGCGATCCTGTCTTGCACAAAAAAATATTGATATAAATCGTAAAAAAATTGATAAATTGTGGATTCAAAACTATATCAGGGAAGATACACCATCACAGAATGAAAAAAGAGCGGCTAAGAAATATTGTAATTTATCCCATGCTTTAACCAAAAAAGACATTTGGAACTTTGAGCATGAGGTATTAAATGAACTCAAAGAATTTTTACAACTATTTGCTATCTAATCAAAAATCCCCCTAGAAATCTAGAGGTATCGAGGGATATATGGAGGGCAAGTTAATCGAGAATCACGTTGGCAAGGTTTGAGCTATCACCACTACAATAAAATCACTACCTGACATTGTAACCCAACCGCCGGAATAGGGACGCTATCCTATCGAGGCCGGTTAAACTCCTTATCGCTCTTCTGGAACTCTGGCAAAAATCTTACAGTCTCTCAACTCTGGCTCTCTTATGGGGTAAGCCTTCAAGCGAGTGCTAACTAACAGAAACCCGAAATTTGAGTTTTTATTAGCAAAAAAGTTAGCGTTCGCTTGTCAAGCAAGGGTTCCAGAATCTAGATTCGGTCAGGGATTTCCGAAAGTCCCAGAAAAGCCATAGGCAGTCCGAGCATTTGTACTAAAATTTCCCCTACGCAGTTTAAATTCAGTAGAGCTTACAACCTTCCCAACACCCAACTAACGGCCAACTACTCAAAATCGTTATGACTATGATATATTTGTTAAGGAATGTAAAAATAGTTGCATTTTCCCAGAAACTAGATTAAGGAGATTAAAAGTATGACCGCCGAAGGTTGCTTAAGAGTCGGACAAGCGGCGCCGGATTTCACCGCGACCGCCGTTTTCGATCAAGAGTTCAAAACCATCAAATTGTCGGATTATCGGGGTAAATACGTCGTTTTATTCTTCTATCCCCTCGATTTTACCTTTGTTTGCCCCACGGAAATTACCGCTTTCAGCGATCGAGTTAGCGAATTTAGCAGTATCAACACCGAGATTTTAGGGGTGTCCGTCGATAGCGAATTTGCTCACCTAGCATGGATTCAAACCGAGAGAAAATCCGGCGGTGTCGGTGATGTGGCCTATCCTTTGGTGTCGGATCTAAAAAAAGAAATCAGCACCGCTTACAATGTTCTTGACCCAGATGCGGGGGTATCCCTGCGCGGTCTCTTTATCATCGATAAAGAAGGTGTTATCCAACACGCTACTATTAATAATCTTTCCTTCGGTCGCAGTGTCGATGAAACCCTCCGCACTCTGAAAGCGATTCAATACGTCCAATCCCATCCGGATGAAGTTTGTCCCGCCGGTTGGCAAGAAGGCGATGCTACCATGGTTCCCGATCCTGTGAAGTCAAAAGTTTACTTCGCGGCAGTTTAGTTAAAAGTCCTCAGCAGTCCCTCAGCTATAGATGGAAGGACACTTTTACGGGGGTGAATTATTTCACCCCTCATTTTAATCGGAAAATTTTCTGGAAAATTTGGCCCATTAGCCATGACCTCATCTAGAATACTGGTCAGCAAGTCTAGAAAGAGTTACGGCGATCTATGACTACCAGTAATTATGATTCCGAGTTGACAGTTTTGGGATTACCCGCAGCCAAAGGTAGATGGTTATTAATACCTCTAGGAATGGGCGTTTTACTCTGTTTAGGGACGGTGTACTCTTGGAGTATCTTTAGAAAACCCCTAGAAACAGAATTAAATCTCAGTGCCACGGAAAGCCTATTACCCTACACTGTCGCCCTAGTATTTTATGCCGCTTCTATGCCGATTGCCGGTTTTTATATCCCCCGGGTAGGTACTCGCCGGATGACCGCTATCGGCGGAATTATCGTCGGTTTGGGCTATATTCTCGCTAGTTTTGCCGCTCAGATCCAGACAATTATTCTGACCTACGGAGTCATTGCTGGCACGGGAGTCGGCATCGCTTACGGTGTTCCTATGGCAGTGGTGGCGCGCTGGTTTCCCGACAAAAAAGGTTTAGCGGTGGGTTTAACCATTATCGGATTTGGCCTTTCTCCCCTGATTACCGCACCTTTAGCCAATCGATTGATCAATGAATATAGCGTTAGACCAAGTTTAAGATTTTTGGGGATTATCTTTACAATAATTATTGTGATAATTGCCCTCACCCTGAAATTACCCCCCCAGGACTGGCAACCTCCCGCCAATTTAGCTAATCGAACATCGGACTTTCAGGCCAATTATCCGGTGAATATGCTGAAAAGTCGCTCATTTTATGGCTTATGGCTTTGCTATGCCATTGGTGCTTTAATTGGCTTGAGTGCTATCGGTATTTCTAGTCCCGTCGCCGAGGAAATTATCCAGATTGAGCCGGGGTTAGCCGCTAGTAGTGTGGCTTTATTTGCTTTGTTTAATGGTATTAGTCGTCCTTTGTTCGGTTGGTTAAGCGATCGCTGGAAACCCCATTATCTAGCGATCGGAGCCTATACACTCATTTTGATCGGTTGCCTGTTGATGGTCAAGGCCGAAAAAGGGGCGGTTACTAGCTATCTAGTGGCTTTTTGTCTATTTTGGTTTTGTTTAGGGGGATGGTTAGCCCTAGCTCCCGCTACCACTCTCCACTTCTTTAATCCTGACCACTACGCCCAAAATTACGGTCTTGTTTTTACTGCCTACGGTGTCGGCGCTTTGATCGGCACTTTAGTAACTGGTAGAATTCGCGATTGGTTCGGTACTTACACTTATGCTTTTTATGCTATGGCTGTATTGGCAATACTGGGCATTTTTCTGGCTAGTGCCTTACTGAAAAGAGAGCGAGCGCAGCTAATCAATCCTAGCTAGGGGAGTTTTACTCACATCCTGATTAGCCAGTTAATCTTAGCCTGGAGTAGATACTGCTGCCATTTTATCTCAATTAACAGTAAAAGTTGGCTACAGATAACTAGGATTACCATGATTCAGCCAACCCTATTTAGGTAGCGATCGCCGTCATTGGAGGGCTTCAGTTTGCGTTTGAGGGTAAAAGTTGCGCCGATTGTGCCGAGGGCGAGGAGGCTGAGGATAGAGGATGGTTCGGGGACTGACATAGGTCCCTCACCCGGACCATACTGATTCAGGCGGAAGTTATTGAGATGGGGACTGGTAGCGAGCCAGTTAGGACTTTCTTCAGTTGGTATGGTTCTGTCAGGCAGCACGTTGGTGATGTGATAGGTATTCATGATGTTTAGGTAATCTGGCAGGGTCGTACTTGATGTCCATGACCATTCCAGAACAGTTGAAAAGTCGGCAGCACTAGCTGTTGCCATCCCTCCTAAAGTCGCTACAGTACCGCCTCCAGCAAGTGCAATATTGAATAACTGGCTCTTCTAGGTTCTGTGTGATAAGTTTAACTTATATAGGATCGATCAATCTTTGTGTCCTTTGTGTCTTTGTGGTTCCTTCCACTCGCTCGCTAGGAAGAATGTATCTTAGAATACATTTTGCCCACCAAACCTAAGA
>NZ_JBHFLL010000236.1:0-6203 GCF_041928595.1 Microcystis sp. BLCC-F209 | reverse complement strand
TTCTAGGTTCTGTGTGATAAGTTTAATTGACATAGGATCGGTCGATCTTTGTGTCCTTTGTGTCTTTGTGGTTCGTTCCACCCCCTCGCTCTTGAGAAATGTATCTTAGAATACATTTTACCCACCAAAGCTGGGAGAGCCAGAATATTGAAGAACAAAAAAACTTAACTGTTTGCAAGGATCAAGTTGAACTATATCAGCAGCTAAGAATTTAATGTTATTAACCATTTTTGAAAATCGCTTTAAGAAAGATATTAAACGACTGCAAAAACGGGAAAAAGATATGACCAAACTGAAAAATGTCATTGATAAATTACTTGAAAAGCAAGAACTAGAACCTAAATAGGGTTTGCTGAATAATGGTAAAACCCTTTTAAAATAAGGCTTTTAACAGGTCAAAACCCTTTTCTGCAAACGTTAGGACAGATGAACTTCTTTCTTGCCTTTGATCTCTGTTTTTACAGATAAGACTTAGCATTCGAGATTAGTCAAAAATAGTTTGACTAGAGAAAAAAGAGGTGTGTTAGATTTCATTAACTACCAGGGCGGCGATCGCAATTCAATTTATTTTAACCATACCTCTTGATTCAGGATTAAATCCTTCTGGAAAACCAGTGGAGCAAGGGTAACTCAAGGATAAGCTTTCACACAACTTGGGTGAAGTGCTTGCATCAGTGTATTTCGCATCTTGCAGATTAGCTCTGTATAGTGTTGCCATTTGAAGTTTTGCTCCGGCTAAGTCAGAAGATTGAAGATTGGCTTCAACCAAGCCAGCACTATGGAGGTTTGCTCCCCTCAAGTTTGCACCTCTCAAGTTTGCTCTAAACAAATCAGCTCCTGCAAGATTAGCAATACGTAACCTAGAACCTTGAAGATGCGCTGCTGCTAGGATAGATTTTTGAAGATTCGCTCCCTCCAAACTAGAGTTTTGAAGATTTGCCCCTCGTAAGTTGGCATTTTTGAGATTTGCTTGCCAGAGATCTGCATTAGGCAATTGAATATTTTGCAAAAAAGCGTTCGGAGCTTCTAAGCCTTGTAAACTCTCCGGGTTCCATGTCAACCAGAACCAAGGGAATCTGTGCCGTCCTGGAATGCCTGGAGAGGCATTTAATAACTCAAGGGCTTGAATTCGTCCTCCGCTACCTTTTTGCTCGTAAGCGGCAGTAATAACTGTCCACGCTTGAGTAACGTCGGAGTTACGCTGTTTTTGCTCCCCGTAAGTGAGATAAGTAATAGCGGCAATTAAAACAGCTAGATTTGATATTGGTCCTAACTGTTCTAACAGCTTCAAGGTCTTCTGACACGTCTTCTTAAGATGATCAATCATTTGCGCTTTAGCCATCAAAACTCCCGATTGCTTGAAGATTGCCCCATGAAAGCTTAGAACCTCGACTGCTACAAAAGTTAATTCAAATCAATTCCAATACCTATTCAGAAGTGGACTGAACTGGCATCACCAAAGGGTGAGCAGGCCAAATATCGATTATACAAAAACTTTCTCCATAACACTCCTGAGAGTAAAGATAATTGGAAACTTTCAGCATATCACCCCATTTTAGCACCATCGCAGCGAACTTTTCCGCGTATCATAACCAAAAGCGTATTAGCCAGATTAAACAACCTCTTTTAAGTAGATTCCTAACAACAAGCTGCAATAAAATAGACTTTTCGGGAAGTCTAGCACTACTTGCTTCAGTCCACCCCACAATTACCTAATTTTCGGGGAAAAAGTGCCAAAATTTTGCCCCCAATCGCTCTTATGTCTGGCACTTTTTCAGGGCAAAAAAATCTAAAAATCTTAGCCAACAATGTTTTTAGATTTATTCAGCCAACCCTAAGTTAAATTTTGAGTTGATCGATTAAATCGCGCATAATTTTGGCCGAATTATGTAACTGTTCCGTTTCTCTGGGACTAAGAGCAAGATTCAGAGTTTTTATCACTCCTTTCTCGTTAACCACCGAGGGAATACTTAAACACACATCTTTGAGACCGTATTGACCATCGAGGAGAGTGCTAATAGTGAGAATTCTTTCTTGGGAACGTAAAATTGCTTTAACGATATCCGTGGTAGCTAAACCGATCGCATAGCTAGTATAACCCTTGCGTTTGATAATTTCATAGGCGGCGTTTTTAACCTGAAGAAAAATTTCTGTTAAGCTTTCTTGGTCGGCTGCGCTTAAATCCTGCCAATCTCCTTCGAGTAACCTTGCTCCTCCGATATTAGCCGAACTCCAGACAGCAAGCTCACTATCCCCGTGTTCACCGATAATATAAGCGTGGACGTTACGCGCATCTACATGGAGTTGGGTGGATAAAAGAGAGCGTAAACGGGCAGAATCTAGCACCGTACCCGAACCAATCACCCTAGAAGGCGGAAAATGGGTGATTTTAAGGGTAACATAGGTCATGATATCGACGGGATTACTCACCACCAAAATCAAAGCACTGGGGCAGTAAACAGCCACATCCGCAAGAATACGGCGAAAAATCGCCACATTTCGTTCAAGGAGATGTAATCTGGTTTCTCCCTCTTTTTGGGCAGCCCCGGCAGTAATAATCACCACATCGGCATTTTGTCCCACATCGGCCACGGTTCCCATTTTCAAGTCTGTGGGTTCAATAAAAGGCATTCCGTGCCTTAAATCCATCACTTCCCCTTCGACTTTATCCGTGGCGATATCTTGCAGAATTAATTCATCAAAACAGTCTTGAATTAACATCGAGTAAGCGCAGGCCATCCCCACCTGACCAACACCGATAATCACCCCCTTGCGAGGACGCAGAGGTGCGGGTTTTTCAGCGTAGGGATTGGGAGTAAATATTTTATCTAGCATAGATTTTGGCAGTTATTGGCTCGGTAAGCCCATTTTAAAGGGAAATGGTTAATATCAGGTAAAAGGAGACTATAAAGAGATTTTGAGGACGTTATCGGCCATTTTTTTCTGGTCAGTGGTCGGACAAATTTCTTGTCTTTATTCCCTGACCCCTAGTTTAAGAGAATTGAGGGCCGCTGACAGCTTCAGGCTATATCCTAAAATTAGGGATAAAGTGACAGTAGGAGGCGAACCGATGATCTATCACATCACTACAGAAAGAGGTTGGCAAATAGCTCGTGAAATGGGGGAATATCGGGCGTATTCCCTAAAAAATGAGGGATTTATCCATTGCTCCACCTTAGAACAAATTCCGAAAGTTGTGGCCGCTTTTTATCAAAATCAGCCAGATTTGCTGGTTTTAGCCATTTCTCTCGAACAATTGCAGTCCCCATTCAAATGGGAGCAGCCCCAGCATCCTAACCCAGAAAATGCCACTTTAGAGCTAGAAAAAGAGACCTTTCCCCATATTTACGGTGCTATCAACCTAGAATCGGTGGTTTTTGTCAAACCCTTACAGGAGTTGCTCAATTCCTAGAACTAAATCATCTAACTCTTGGTAATCGGGGAGAGTAGTATCGATGCTCAACCCGCGCCGAATCACGAGGCGATCCCACTGTGGCCGCGATAATAGCTCGCTAAAGTAGCGAGCCTTGAAAATTAACAAATTTGCCTCTAGACCCGTCTTAATGCGCCCTAAATGGGGCAATCCGAGCAGATTTGCTGGGGTGAGGGTGACACTATTTACCCAGTCAGCGTAGGGTGTGTCGAGGTGAGCAATCCGCACCGCTTGGGTAAAGACTTCTAAACCATCGTGATCCCCAAAACCATAAAAGGGATCGCGACAGTTATCACTGGCAAAAGCAACCGGAATTCCCGCTTTTTTCATCTCTTTGATCTTAGTTGTTCCGCGCCAAAAAGGGGTTTTTTCCTCTTGACGATCCTGTAGGTAGAGATTGCACATCGGCAAGCTAACGATAGCAATGCCCGCATTTTTGACTAAATTTAGGGTTTCTTGGATTATTTCAGGGGATTGTACTGCTAAACTGCAACAGTGGCCACAGATGATTTGTCCAGAAAATTGCTCTTTGATGGCAGTACGCGCGATCGCTGCTAAACAGGTAGAATCGGAATCGCCGTTTTCATCCAGATGAAAATCGAGATTTAAACCCCTTTCTTGGGCTAATTTGAAGGTAATATCAATTTGTGCCTGTAAATCGGGATTTGTGTAGGCTACTCCCCCTAATATGCCCCCAAATTCGGCAATTTTATCGGCTAAGGCCGCTCCCTCGGAGGTTTGATAGTAGTCAAGGGAAACTAGAGAAACCGCTTGCAGGGTGATTTTACCGGCCCATTGTCGTTGCAATTCTGCCAAAGCGGTTAAGCTAATCTGGGCCTGTTGACCAAAAGAGTCGATATGAGTGCGAATAGCGGCGGTTCCGTGGGCATAACTGCATTTAACGCCGAATTCCATGCGACGATACACATCCTCTAAGCGCCACTCCCGTCGGGAATCCTCTAGGGCCATTTTTAAGGCACTGTCAAAAGTGCCATCATGGTTAGGACAACGATGCCAACTATGACCTTTATCGAGATGGGTGTGCATATCGACAAAGCAAGGAAAAACAATCTTTTTTTTGAGGTCAATAACGGGAATATTATCTTCGGGGGGGATGGTTGAGGTGATGCAATTAATGTTACCGTCATTAATTTCCAGATTAACTAAGGTTAATCCCTCGGCGGTTTGGGGAGAAAACCCCTCATTTTCTAGCAGGGAAACGGGAATATGAGCATTTTTGAGCCAGTAGCGCTCGCTTGAGGGAATCATAAGACCTCCGGTAAAAATCAAAAATTGTTGTTAGGGTTAGGAGTCGGTCGTCGGTGCATCTCACATTTGCAGGAATACCGACAATCAGCAATTATCAGTAACTCTTAGATGATTACAAATGTATCAGCAGCTGCGTGTAAGCATCCCACCGAAAAACTAATGCGCGGGGGGTTTGGGGGCGGCGCCACGCCCCCAACGGGGGGTTTGGGGGGTAGAACCCCCCAAAAGCTTGGATTGAGTGATAAAATTCGGAAGTAATGCCCAATCTTAGCCGAGAGTTTCCCCGTAAAAATCCCAATTGGTAGATTTACAAAAATGAGATGCAGCCTCGGTCGTCGGTCGTTAGGAGAATTAAGAATGAATAATAATCAATTAAGGGGTATTAAGTAAGGAGTGTTCAATGGCATTAACAGTGCTATCTTTTCCCTGATTACTGATTACTGATAAACCGGTAGGCGTGGCTTTAATTCCCAGCCATAAACTGCTAAAAATTCCTTTAATTTATCGGGGTGTAAATGGAGGTAATCGGGATTAACTTCATCGATAATGCCAATACCGCCTAAATCCCGCGCTCCTGCCGCTAAACAATCCAAGAGAAAAAGAGGATCGGGTACTAAATTCGGGGGAATTTGAATGACAATATCTGGGGGCAAAATTTCCCTGGCTTGCCTAACCAGATCGGGTAATTTTTGCAGATCAAAAGGATTATTTTGCCACCGTTCCCTTTTGCCCGGATTATAGGGTTGTAGGATCACTTCTTGAATATGTCCCCAACGTTGATGAATAGTGGCAATAGTTTCTAAGGTTACTAAGCGATCGCATTCTGTTTCACCAATTCCTAATAATAACCCCGTGGTAAAAGGAATTCCTAATTCTCCCGCCCATTGTAACTGCTCTAAGCGCAGGGATGGCACTTTACTGGGGGCATGACGATGGACAGTATTTAATAAAGTCACCGTCATTTGTTCTAACATTATGCCCATAGATAGATTGACATTTTTTAGTTTTTCCATCTCGGCAAAAGTTAAAATACCTGCATTGGTATGGGGATAAAAACCCATATTTAAAGCCAATTCTCCCAAATTATAAATATGCCGAAACCATGACTCTCGATTGGCTGCTAAAGGATGAACTTCCCCGCTAAGAATTAAAATTTCCGTAATTTCCGAACCCTGCAAAGCAGTTAAAATCTCTTTGGCTTTTTCCAAACTTAACCAGCCATCAGTGCCTAAATCCCTGCGAAAATTACAATAACTGCAACGATTGAAACACTCGTAGGTAGGTACAAGGGTATGAGAGGGACTATAGGTGACAATTCTTGACATTTTTTTCAGAATTGGAGTTCATTACGAGCATTCAAGGCTCTTCTAGGTTCTGTGTGATAAGTTTAATTGACATAGGATCGGTCGATCTTTGTGTCCTTTGTGTCTTTGTGGTTCGTTCCACCCCCTCGCTCTTGAGAAATGTATCTTAGAATACATTTTACCCACCAAAGCTGGGA
>NZ_JBHFLL010000235.1:0-1070 GCF_041928595.1 Microcystis sp. BLCC-F209 | reverse complement strand
TTAGACTTAGAAATTGAACAAGTACCAGAAGTCAATGAGGGACAAAATTGAGTGAAAACGGACAGTATTTTCTATCGTCTCTTTGAGACTTTTCCCGAAAGTTTCTTTGATTTGCTCAATCTTCCCCCAGAAACCGTCAATCATTATCAATTTTCCTCCCTAGAAGTTAAACAACTCGCTTTTCGTTTAGATGGGGTTTTTATTCCCGATAACCTGAATGATCCGATTTACTTTGTCGAGGTACAATTTCAAAAAGATGAACGGTTTTACTCGCGCTTTTTTAGTGAAATATTTCTCTATTTTCATCAAAGTGAGATTAGTAACAATTGGCAAGGGGTGATCATTTATCCCCATCGGGAAATTGAAAATAGTCCCAAATCTCGTTATCAAGAATTCTTTGAGTCAGGTCGGGTTAACTGTTATTATCTGAATCAGTTAGATGAGGGAGATTCTCTGGGGGTAAAAGTGTTACAATTAATTGTAGAATCGGAAGCCAACACCTTAGCGCAGGGAAAAGAACTGATTCAACAGGTTAGACAACAATTCCAAGAGTCTTTAAAAAGAGAGGACATTCTAGAATTAATTGAGACAATTATCATTTATAAATTGCCCAAATTAAACCGTAAGGAGATTGAAAAAATGTTTAGCTTAAGTGATTTAAGAGAAACTAAAGTCTATCAAGAAGCTTTAGAGGAAGGCCGAGAGGAAGGCCGAGAGGAAGGGGAATTATCCGCTAAAAAAAGCCTAATTTTGCGTCAGCTAAACTTAAAACTCGGTTCTATTCCTTTAAAGGTAGAACAAAAAATTAAACAGTTAAATCCTAATCAACTGGATAATTTAGCTCTTGCGTTGTTGGGGTTTTCGGATTTAGAAGATTTGCAGCAATGGTTAACTTAATAGGATTAAGTCTAGAACAAATTGCTCAAGCTTTAGACTTAGAAATTGAACAAGTACCAGAAGTCAATGAGGGACAAAATTGAGTGAAAACGGACAGTATTTTCTATCGTCTCTTTGAGACTTTTCCCGAAAGTTTCTTTGATTTGCTCAATCTTCCCCCAGAAACCGTCAAT
>NZ_JBHFLL010000234.1:0-15094 GCF_041928595.1 Microcystis sp. BLCC-F209 | reverse complement strand
TTTCAAATATTTTGAGTATAAATACTCTATATACTCACTTCTCTGCGATGCAGTCGCACTCGCGGGAGCGCATTTTGTAGCTTGCTTAAAGCTTTGTTTCTGTCTGTATCACTTGTTACTTTTTAAAATGAGAATTGCTGGAGCTAATGGCTATAACTTGACAGGGATGTTTGGTTACAATGACTCCTTGATTGGAACAGGACCGATCGCGGGCGGTCAACTTGACTTTTTCATGATGGAAGTCTTCCAAAATACAACTTCTCTGGGGACTTGGCAGCCCAGCCAAGGAGGAACATTCAACTTTAACTTCAATACCACGACAGGACAATTTTTAGTTGGTGGATCAAATTCTTCTACAGGTCAAGTGTGGGGACTATCTGGTCCCTCGGTTGGCTTCGCATCGGGCGATAATGGTCAAGCTGTAGGCAATCCCAACCCTATTTTTAGTTCTTTTATCCCCATAGCACAAAGTACCCTAACAGCCACCGTCAAACAACCTATTTCCGTCCCCGAACCCTCAAGCTCTCTGGCTATTCTCGTTGCAGGAACGGCAGTCGGATTGGGGGCTTTCTCGAAGCGGAAGTTAGCTCGATCAAAGAATAAGTAGCCTGCTTTTTTAACTGGTATTATCCATAGAGTACAGCAGAATAGGTTCCGCCCCCACCCTACCTAGGGTGTTTTTTTGTCAACAAACTAGGGATTTTTGCGATTATATCCCACATTCCGCACCCTAAGTGTCACAACGTCTCGAAAGAGGAAGGAGCGTGAGTCAAAATACTTATCTAGAGGAGTGAGTTGGCGGCAAGCTGCCGCCAACTAAGCCGAAAAATTCAGGGTTCCCCGTTCATTCTCAATAAACAGCACTTGTTGAGAATGACCAGGCAATCAGACTTAACATCTAGCGGCGAGATCTTCCAGTTGCTCGCTTTGTTTTGTCACCCCTGGAAGTCAATCCATCTGGTCAAGATAAGAGATAATATTCCTGGCAAGGTTTGCGGAAAAATCTCAAAATGTTGCGCCTCTCATCCGTTAAGTAGGGTTTGTTGAAAAAGTTTGTTGGTGGGGTTAGGAGTCAGGCTTCGGCCGTGAGATCAGCGTTCGACAAAAGCTCACGCGGCTCGACTGAGCGCTCGACAAAAGCTCACGCCGAAGTCTCGCCGAACGTCCGAGGTCTGAACGGAGTCAGGAGTTTCAGGCTTTGTTGCCCTCTCTTTTTGTACCAGTCTATGTACTACAGGAAAGATAATGCAAGATTTTTGAGGGTTCCAATCCTATTTTCGCAGCACGAACATCGGATTTTAACAGGTCAAAAGCCTTATTTTAAGAGGGTTTTACCATTATTCAGCAAACCCTAAGTAGTCGTGCAAAATAAATTTCCTAGTGAAGATAGGCACTCATGCAAAAGGCACTCATGCAAAAGCTTTGTGGGTCAGAATTACTCTAACCATCGAGAGTGATCAAGAGCGAGAATTTTGAATGGCAGTAATTAAACCTCTCACCTCCTCGGTTCCCTCGGAAGCTTCAAAGGAAGTGGGAAATTTACCCTTAGCAATCATCCGCAATCCCAAGGGAGCAATACTTAATAAACCCTGTAAATCGCGCCAATAATTGCCCAGCACATAGAGGCCGAATTGGCGTTCATCAACCCATCCCCCTGCTTTGACTAATTCCACTAAAACTTTCCGGTGACGAATGGGACGACTACTATCGGCCGACTTGCGAGCGAGTATTTCCTGTTTAATTTTACCGATCTGATCCATAGGAGCCACTTCCATAGGACAAACCGCATTACAGAAATAGCAACGGGTACAACCCCAAACCCCTGCGGTGCCTTGGTTATAAAGTTCTAGGCGACCTTCTTGATTACCATCGCGGGAATCTGCTAGGGTGCGCTGCGCTTTTGCTAAAGCGTGGGGTCCGACAAAATCGGGATTGACTTGCTTGGCGTTACATTCCGAATAACAGGCCCCGCACATAATGCAGTTACCCATCTGATTGAGATTGGCTCTTTCTTCTGGAGTTTGCAGAAATTCTCGTTCGGGAATGGTGCGCGCTTGACTACTAATATAAGGTTCAACCTTTTCTAAATCGTCCCAAAACGGTTGCATATTGACGATTAAATCCCGGATAATCGGTAAATTACCCAGGGGTGCGATCGTGATTTCGGGAATTTCTCCGGCATCTTTTTGGCTACAATGGTTTAATTCACTGGCGATATTTTGTTGACAAGCCAAGGCCGAACGACCGTTAATTTTCATAGCACAGCTGCCACAAATTGTGTTGCGGCAATTTTTGCGAAAGGCCAAAGTTCCATCAAGTTCCCATTTGATGCGATTAAGGCAGTCGAGAATTGTATTTCCCGCCTCCACCTCTAGGGTAAAATTTTCTAGGTAGGGGGTGTCGTTGGGTCGTTGACGCAGAATTTTAAAATAAACTTCCATACTCGGCACGGGGATGAGGGACTCCTAATACTCAGGATAATCGATGTTAACGGGCCAAGGGGGAGCTAGTAATGGTAATTAATCCTTAAGATTTTCCCCGGTCGGTTGAGCCAAGGGGTGGGTATCTAGGCCTAATGATAGATGGGCAAGTCGATCGAAAACAGTTTAATCCCCCCGGATTTACTGCTCTGGGTCATTAGTTTTTTGCCAACTCCAACCACAAGTATATTTTCTCAATTCCTTGCTAGGTATAGCTTAAACGGTTTTTTGTCCTCACTTTCTCCCCCCTGTTTTCCTCGCACCCGACCAAAAATTGCCAGAGTCTTGGCCAAAAATTTCCTCTCCCCCACAAGGTTTACACTTACTACCTAGTCTGGGGTCTTCTTAGCACGATTGTCATCACCGAACCATCAGTTTTAAAAAATTTATTATTCCCCTCTAGACATTTTTGGCAAGATTTTTGGTATGATCAATTTGTCAGTGTAAACTTAATTGACAGTCAGTCAAAAATCAAGAGACATTAAAAAGTACCATGAGTGATATCTCTCCTACTCCCCTAACCGGGAAAGCTCTACTTCAAAAAGTCAAAGAGTTATCCCACTTACCCCGTCGCGAAACGGCAAAACGTTGTGGTTACTACTCTCAAAGTAAAGATGGCCAAGTTCGGGTCAATTTAACCGACTTTTACGATGCTGTTTTAGGTGCAAAAGGGGTTCCTCTTGATCCCGAAGGGACTAAAGATGGCCGCGGCCGCGAACCCACTTTCCGGGTTAGTGTCCATAAAAATGGTCAAATCGTCATCGGTTCCACCTATACCGAACAAATGAACTTGCAGCCCGGGGATGAATTTGAAATCAAACTTGGCTACAAGCACATCCACCTCAAACAAATGGAATCAGAAGAACCGGCAGAAGCTTAAATGGGTTACGGAGTAGGGATAAGGATAAAAAAAATCGGCAGTCAAAAGGGCTAGTTTTGACAAGACCGACCAAAAAGACAATATAGATTCTTACCCCTAATTCTAACCCCTGACCGCCTCTTTTATCAACTTGAGGGGTTTTCCTTAAGCACTTTTTCTTCTTTTTCGCAACCCCCTAGGGATGGATTTTTGTTGGAGCTAGGCTTTAGCAGAGCAAAGTTCCACAGTTATTCTATCCCTAGAGGGTTTGTTTTATGGGTGTTAGGGGTAGGGGGTAGGGAAATGGGGAAATGGGGGGATAGGGAAATTCCAACTAATACCCCAAAACCCCAAAACCCCAAAACCCCACACCCCAAAACCCACACCCCCATCAGCTAATTGACAATGGAGATTGCCGCCTTAATAAAAATTATTATTTTCCTGTTAGTCTGGTTAATTCTCTGGCTGCCCATTGCCATTGGTTTAGGGAGTCGTTTGGGATGGCAACCGCTGCAAGGGACAAAACCTGACCAAAAATTACCCCTAGTGGCCTCTCTTTACGCCTTGGCTCCCTTAGTTATCTGGGGATTATTGAAGATAGAGGGGAGCAGCCTCGATAATTACGGATTAATTTGGTCATTTTCCCTCTTTATCTCCCTAACCAAAGGATTAATCTTGGCAGTGGTGGGATTAGGGATAATTTTTTTCCTAGAGGGGATTTTGGCCTGGGTACATTGGCAGCCCAAAAATCTAACTCGCGCTTTTTCCTTGAGTTTACCCCTGTTGATAGTGGCCCTCTGGGTGGGTATTACCGAGGAATTAATCTTTCGGGGCATCTTTTTGAGCCAATTAAGCCAAGAATACGGGTTTTGGGTGGCGGGAGCCATTTCTAGCCTAATTTTTGCCCTGCTGCACCTGCTTTGGGAACGTCAGCAAACGCTGCCGCAACTACCCGGTTTATTTCTGATGGGCATGGTTCTGGTCTGGGCGCGGGCGATCGATCATGGTAGTTTAGGATTAGCTTGGGGACTTCATAGCGGTTGGGTGTGGGGATTGGCCTTACTAGACAGTGCCGAATTGATGTCTTACAGCGATTCTGGGTTAGTTTGGGTTAAAGGTATCTATAACCAACCTTTAGCGGGGTTAGCTGGCATTCTTTGCCTCTTGGGGACAGCTTGGGGGTTAAACCTGCTGCAGTAGCCAAAAGCCGGTAAAAGTGCGGCCAGAATCATCCGGTTGTATGAGAAGAAAGTGCCAACCTTGGCTTTCCTCTTTGGTTGCCTGATAAACATTGGCTGCCCGGGCCACTTCTTCATCCTCGTAGGTTAGGAAAATCCAACGTTCATTTAGGCCCGATTCCAAGACCAAACCGCCCGATCGCCCCGTTTCTGTGGGAATATGATCGATAAATACTGGGTTAATTTCCTCCAACCAACGAGCGATCTCCAGAGATTTTTTACCACCGGTAATCACCACACCGGGGATCATTAAAGTGGAGGCTAAACCTAATTTTAAAGGAGAAAAGGCCTCTGGTAGGGAAAGAATCGGTATTCTGCGATCGCCAAAAAAATTAACTAAATCAACGGCGGGAAAGCGAGCAAAACGCCACTCTTGACCTAAAAATTGGTCCGGTAGGGGTTGCGGTGGAGGAGAGTCGATATTGATAGGGATTTGCCGTAATTCTAGCTGTTTTTTCAGGGCATTAACGTGACGGGTTAACTGGATTTTGATCTGTAAATTTTGACCAGCAAGGAGAAATAAATTGGCGCATTGGGGGCGAAAAACTTGGATAATTTCCGGGGGGGAGACTTGACAAGCTTGCCGTAACTGTTGGGTTAACCAGTCGCTATTAGCTTGGGATTGGGGACAGGAATTTTCATAGATAAGATGACCGAGAGAATCGAAAATTAACAATTGCCAGACTGTCTCAAGAGGAGAAGAAGATGAAGATTTATAAAAATCCGCTTGCCAAATAGTCATAATTCACTAAAAAGCCACCAGTAAAAAGTCAAAAAATGGGCACATCTCAGTTTTGTTGAAATATCTATAGGACATTTTGGGCGCACGCAATGCGCCCCTACCATTGGCGCGATAATATTATTGTCGGGGCGAATTGTATTCGCCCTCTTTTAATAACTGCTGCTGCTAACCAATATGTGAGAGAAAGTCACAAATAGGAGATGCACCCAACTAAAAATTTTACCTTACCAAGACTTTAAAAATCTAGGAGCGAGACAAAAAAGGCTATATACTAGGGAAAGCTATAGCAAAAAAGTCGAGACAATGGAAGAAAATTGGCTAGAAATTGGGACAATAGTAGCACCCCAGGGACTGGAGGGAGAATTGCGAGTTTTATCGGTATCAGATTTTCCCGAACGTTTTCAGAAGCGAGGGATAAGGGGAATACAAGGACCCCAAGGAGGAGAAATCCGAGAAATTGCTCTGCTCAGGGGACGTGATCTACCGGGCAAAAATGTTTATGTTATCAAGTTAGAGGGGGTTGAAAATCGTGAACAAGCCGAAGCTTTGCGCGGATATAAATTATGGGCAAATAAACTAGAAAAACCTCGCCTAGAATCGGATGAATATCATGTTAGCGAGCTAGTCAACTTAGAGGTTTATCATCACCTGACAGGAGAAAAAATCGGGGTTGTAGTAGATATTTTGTGGGCGGGTAATGACATTTTAGCAGTGCAACTAGAAGCAAATCTCGCCCCCCTCAAGAAAAAAAGTTCATCCTCCGACTCAGGGGCCCGGGCCCTGATCCCCTTCGTCAAAGAAATTGTGCCACTGGTGGATCTAAAAGCGGCACGCATCGAGATATCGCCACCACCGGGGTTATTAGAGATCAATTTATCCTAGGCTGATTCTTGATGGTGGATTTTGACAAAGATAAGGTAACACTGGAACGGTGAGGATTAGCTGCTTTTTTAGCTAACTTAACAACACCTAGTCATCGTTACGGACTGCTAACCAACCGTGACAATTTTTGATTTTTAGAGGAGGTCCACTTTTGTCACGGAAATGGGTAATCTCAAAAGGAAAGACAGATATTATTTTGATGAAAGGCTATGGGTATCAGCATCCTGAGAATCTTGGCGATCGCAGCTAATAGTTTTCGCGAGGTTATTCGCGATCGCATTCTTTACTTTATCGGGTTTTTTGCCTTGTTGATGGCCTTCGCTTGGCGTTTATTACCAGAAATTGCGGTGGGAACCCATCAGAAAATCTTTCTTGACTTGGGATTAGCCGCTATCGGATTATTAGGGGTAATTGTCGCGGTTTTTGTGGGTACAGGGCTAATTAATAAGGAAATTGACAAGAAAACTATTTTAGTTTTGATTCCCAAACCCCTGAGTCGGGCCGAATTTATCCTCGGTAAACACTTGGGTTTGTCCGGGGTTTTAGCGGTGATGTTGGGGGTAATGTTGGTGATTTACTTGCTGATGTTGCTGGGGATGAAAGTATCTTTTCAAGCTTTACCCCTAATTGTCTCGGTTTTCTATCTCGGTTTGGAATTAATTCTGATCGCAGCCGTGGCGATCGCTTTTGGGGTATTTACCAGTTCAATTTTAGCCACGTTAATGACTTTTGGGGTCTATCTCATGGGTCACATCAGCAAAGATCTGATCCAATTGGGTATAATCAGCAAAAATGCCAATATCCTCGCTATCACCAAAAATATTTATCTAATTCTCCCAGATTTGGAGAGATTAAATTTTAGAAACGAGGCCGTTTATGGTTTGCTGCCTAGTGCTGATGTCTTAATCGCTAATGCCCTCTACAGTCTCGTTTATACTGGTCTATTATTGGGTATCTCCATCCTCATCTTTTCACGACGACAATTTTAACTGGGGTTGCCGAATCAAGGCATGAATGTCATCGCCATCGATTAGTTTATAGAGATGATTAGCCATGAAATTAAAGGCACAACTGCATATTTTAAGTCGAGAGGCGGTCAATTACGGACTGACCACCGTAGTCATGGAAGAAGCGGTTAATCCCGTCCTCGCGGCCATGGCCAGACAGTTAAAACATTTACAATACTATGTGGTGCAGAATAGCCAGGGTGATTGGTTACTAACCACCTTAGCTCATCGGCAGCAGCCGCAACAGGAGAAAAGGGTAATCTATGCCTTTGCTACGGAAAAAATGGCCCTATCTGCCCAAAATACCGCCCATTCACCCCTATCAACGCTCCTGATTCCCGTAACCCATCTTTTATTCCAATTATTTGCTCTAGAAAAAGTAGATAGTATTATTTTTCTGGAAAATGCACACACCGCTCAAACGGGAAAAGAAATCACCCGGACCCAATTAAAGGCCAATATTGAAAAACAACTGCAAAAACTAGCGGTAATTCCTCCCTATCTTGCTTAATCTAGTGTCACCGGAGAGATTTTTGAGAAAGGAAGGTGTCGCTAGTGTAGGCCACACTTCACCCCATCAGATATAGTATAAGTAAAGTATATACATCCTCAACAATAGGGTGGTCAGGATGAATACAAAAACCCCCAACTACTAGACCGCCAGTGTCAGGATGATAAAACGGCCCTCGATTGTCAAGCTGTATCCCTAACAATGGAGCAGTTAAACTAGGAGCCGTCGGAGGCGAAAGTCTCACCCACGTTTCTCAAGGGGAGGAGATGGAGGTAACTCTATGATCAAACCCTAATAGATAGATTGGAATCTATCAGTATCCGCCGCCACTAATACCTTAAATCTTAGCCAGAATGCCAGATTTACACTTGCTTAATTCTCATCCACAGGCCCTAGAAACTGCCTTCATCGCCACTGCCGACCGGTCTTTTTCCTACCCTCTATCCCTCGACCTGGACACAATTAATCAACGTTTTGACTTCGCTAACGCCGCGGAAATCGTCGCTTGGTCCGCGGCCACCTTTGGGGAAGGTTTGGTGATGAGTACCAGTTTCGGCATTCAGGCGGCGGTGATGTTGCACCTCGTCACCGCAATTATCCCCGATATTCCCATCATTTGGATCGATACCGGCTATCTTCCCCCGGAAACCTATCAATTTGCCGAAGAATTAAGCCAACGCCTCCATTTAAACCTGAAAGTTTATCAATCTCCCCTCAGTCCCGCCCGCATGGAAGCAATCCACGGTAAACTGTGGTCAAATAACGATCTCGACTCCCTCAATCTCTACGACAAAATCCGCAAGGTGGAGCCGATGCAACGGGCCCTGAAGGAATTAAAGGCCACCGCTTGGTTAGCGGGTTTACGTCGCGACCAAACCGACCACCGCAAAACTCTCCAATGGGTCAATCAACAGGGCGAACGTTACAAAATATTACCGATCCTTGACTGGAATGCCAAAACCATATACCAGTATCTGACTAAATACGATCTCCCCTACCATCCCTATTTTGATCTGGGTTATGTCTCCGTCGGCGATTGGCACTCCAGTCGGCCTTTAACCGCCGATGATAGCAACGAACGAGACACCCGTTTCAAGGGTTTAAAACAAGAATGCGGTCTTCATTTACCCTTAACCCCCGGAGAAGCACAAAGTCTCGACGCAAGCTCCCTATAACTGCCGGGGTGGAAAATTTGCTGGTGCGATCGGTTCCTAGACGTTAGACAATGGTTAATGATTATTAATCCCCCATTAACCATGGCTATTTTAGAAAGTTTTCTCGAAGTCGGCTCTCTCAAGTGGTTTTATCGACAGGTTAACCCCGCTCAACAACCGGACACAACCCCCGTGATCCTACTCCATGGTTTACCCGCCCATGGCTATATTTGGCGGGAATTATTGACCAGTTTAGAAGAATATAACATTAATGCCATTGCCCCCGATTGGATCGGTTCCGGTTTATCCGCTAAACCCGAGGCCAGAGATTTCGCCTACACACCTAGCGCTTTTTGTCAAGCCTTGGCCGATTTTATTCAAGCTCTCCAATTGCCGAAAATCTCCCTCATTGTCCAGGGTTTTTTAGCCTCCGTCGGGTTACAATACGCCCTAGAAAATCCTGATAAAATTGAGCGCTTGATCGTTTTAAATACTCCCCTCTCCAGTGATGTTAAATTACCCTGGATAATGAAACAATGGGGGCTACCTTTCCTCGGAGATATGGCAACTCAAGACCCCTTATTAGTCGATCGTACTTTAGAAACTGGTAGCGGTTTTGTGATTAGTGATGCAGATCTGGCTATTTTCCGTCAACCTTATCTAAAAACTTCGGCAGTGGGTCGCGCTTTACTGGCCACGATTCGCAATTTAAACCTATCGAAAACTATGGCAGAAATTGAGACAGGTTTAGAGAACTTTGAAAAACCTATCCTTTTTGTCTGGGGAATGGCCGATCCTTGGTTATCTTCTGTCACTGTCGAAAAATTAGCTACTAAATCAGGAGTGGAATTAATCCCCCTCGCGGAAGCGAAACACTATCCCCAAGAACATTGGTCAAAAGAAATTAGTCCCCGGATTATTAATTTTCTCGGACGCAAAACCTAAACCTCGATACTTTCTAGGAATTGATAGCAAAATTTCCCTAGAAAGTATTGATCAAGTTATACTTAGTATATCACTGTAGTTCTGCACTGGCCACAGCATCTGGAAATACCAGCTTTAGGAAGGATAAATATAACAAATAATCCCCCAGATATTAATAATTTAACCGATTGGGAGCGAGTTAAATCGATGGGTGATCTAGAAATCGAGGCTAATGCTTTGTCAGATTCCGATGCACTTCCTTTTGATGATGATTGGGAAAATGCGGCGATTATTTCTGCTTACAATAAATTAACATCTCAATAATTGCTAAAACTGATAATTGTCTCATGGTTACTTGTTATGAAAGTTTAATAGACTGTTGTTCAAGAAAATAGTGATAAAATTTTTTGTTAGCTCAAAACAATAAGCAGGTAATCATTTGATAGTAATCATTCTACATTACCCTCAAATCGAATTACTTAATATTGATTATTTGAACCATATTTTCAAGTCTATGTATATAGGCCTGATGATATCTCCATGCTTCTAAAATACTTTCTAATAATTCATCTTTTGAAAAACAACCAGAATCAGCTACATCTTCAATTTGTCTGATTAGATCATCTTCTAACTCCAATTCTAGCATACTCACTTGTTTAGTTGTGTCTGCCATACTTTTATCTATCTAAAAGTTGATGGAACTATCATACCATAGGAACTCAGCACTGTGGTATCTATTAAACCCCACAATATACCCATTGCTAGGTCTTGCATATATGTATATATAATACCACCTACTAAATACCCTATTATACCCCCTGTTGTACCTAATCATGAATAAAACCTAAGATTATTTTGGTTAAAATTTGCGAAAAATAGCCTTTTAATAGCAAATAAGTCGATAAGTCGATGCTATTTAACCTATTGCACCCATTAAGTACCGTCAGGACTCGTTTATGTTGATTTGACATATCTGGTGCGATTGCTTGACATATCTGGTGTAATTGCTTGACATATCTGGTGTAATTAGGGTAAGATAGGATACTGTGACTTAGGATGCTAGGTTTCTCAAGGAAGACTATTATGTACATCTATAAGAAAGGACGATGACAACCCTTAAATCAAACTGTAGGGTCAATTCATGAATTGACCCTACTATAGCCCTCAATGGTAAAAATGGCTCTTCTCGACCTTACAGATAACACCATCGATACAATCCATTCACTGAATTAACAAAAAAAAATGGCCACCAGACAATTTCGAGTAAATCTTAGTCAAAAGGACTCTGAATATCTTAAAGAAATAGCTAAAGAGCTAGACTTAACAGAGTCTGAAGTCATTCGTAAAGGATTAAAACTCATGGCTTTATATGCTAAAACTGAGACGGAGGAAGATACTCAATTAATACTGCAAAAAGGTAATGAACAGAGACCACTACTAATTGTTTAGTTATGACCAGTGATTCAAAAAATGAGACAGAGGAAGTTAACAACCCAAAAGATCCCAGCGCTTCTTTGGTTCTTCCAACTGAAAGGAACTCTGTGCGTCATAATCTAAAGAAGAATCCGGAGCCTTATCATTTAGACAATGAAGTATCTGAATTTGGTAAACCAGCTACAGCTATATCACCCTCAGACCAAAGACATAATTTTAATACTAAAGTAGCTGGTTCCTTAGCAAAGTGGCTTTGGTTGGGATTGTTAGCCACTGCTGGTTTACAAATTCTTTCTATTTGTCTCATTTCTTTTGCTTCTCTTGGAATTTTTAATTTAAATATAAATTTGAAAGCTATCGAAGAACAAGAAGTACAAAGTAGAGTGGATAAAGCGGCAACCCTAATTAATGATTCTTCTAAGACAATTTATACTTTTTTAGGGCCAATAGCTACAGCAGTCACCGCCTTTTATTTTAGTGGTTTGGGTAGTTCGTCGAAAACTAACGATGAAAACTCTGAAAATGAAAGAAATGAATAGAACTTTTAAAAAAACACGAAAAAATCTCTCCCATTGGTAATTTTAGTACAAAGGCTAGAAATCTCAACCCCAGAAACCTCTCCTCCCCACTCTCCTATACTTTTAGATTGGAAGAAAGTTTTAGCTTAATTAATCTGGCTACAGGCCTGTTTTTGTCGTTTCTAAATACCCCTGATAACTTGACCGGAACTGTTCGATCGATAAGTCCTTTGTCCAATATTCTACCAGAGCATGACCCCAGGCCCAAGCTTCCCTGTCGGCAGTGCTAGAATTTTCTAATAGTATTGGCCAAAGTGCCAATAAATCAAAACTTTTATTCTCTGGATTCAAGAGAGAAGAAAGCTCGTAGGCCATCTGTAATTTACCGATCGCTACTGGTAATTGTTCCACAGGAATTTGTTCAGCTAAAAGATAGGCTAAAGTCGGTCTTCCCGTGGCTAAAGTGGAGATAAAACCTAGAATAGGACTTTTTAATAGGGCCGTTAAACCTTGCCCCGTGGCCATCTGTAAAGTATAGCGATCAATTATTTTCGCCGCTGCCAGGGTTCGAGTTTCTAAATCCGCTAAAAAACGGGCTAAACGCAACTGTTTTGCGGGTGAAATTGCCCCCAGTAAAGCGATTGATAACTCCTCATCCCCCCAAGCTTCTCTATCTGGCTGTTGACTGACCATCGGCAAAATGCGATCGCAGAGATCCTCGAATAATTCCGCCCGATACTGCAAGCATTCGCGGATATTGACTTCTTTAGGACTTTCTCCCGTCAGCCAATTATAGGGAGGTTGCCACTCTCGCAGCGGACGCAGGCGATCGACTTGAGAAACACAGACTATAACTGGTAAATTGTCAATAGTTTGTTGCAAATCTTTAAGAAAAGCCTCATCCATGGCCAGGGCGGGATCGAGGGCGGGAGTTACCAGAATTAATAAATCGGCGTTTTTGGCATAATTAAGAACTTTTTGCCGATAATCAGCCCGATTTGACTGTTCATAGCCCGGGGTATCCCAGAGGATTAACTCGTCCCCTTCTGGGGTTTGCCAATGGTAGGATTGGATCGCGTCGGTACTGGGCAATAGATCCACTTGGGCTAAATCGGCCCGAAAGAGAGTATTGATTAAACTGCTTTTGCCGGCCCCGGTGCGTCCAACCAGCAGAATATTAACCGGTTGGCGATCGATTTCCGTGATTGGTTCAGCTTGGGCGAGGATTTCTTTGAGAGTAGTAGTGGCGATTTTCGTCTTGGTGGGGAGAGTTGGGGCGAGATTACTGCCACTGTAGAGTAACACCGCTTGGCGAGAGAGATTTCTTAGGGCATTTTCCCGCAAAACTTGCCCTAAATTGACTAATAATTGCTGATCCGCTCGATCGCTGTACTTTTGACTGGCAACTTTAGCCACAGCCGCAGCGGGATTGATCACCCATTGCGCCCAATTCCAGACCTGCCAAAGTTTCTGGGCCGAGGGTTGCAATTTTTGATAAACTTCGTAGGCCTGATAGGCTTGGCCGATGGTGATTTGATTCAGGGCCGGAGAAAGATTCTGCATCCAGCGATCGCTATCATCCACAGTTCCCCGAATTAAACCGTAGGCCTGGGGAATGTAAATATTTAATAAGGGGTACTTGACATCGGGGTAATATATATGGGCGATGGCACTGACCAAATCCTGACAGCGTTGCCAAAAAGTCGCCCAATCTTCCCAAACCGGGCGATCATTGCGGGCCTCGACGATAATCCTCTCGATAATTTCCTCGACATTGCCCCCGGAATCACCGCCAGGAGGGGTTAATTCTGCCTTAATTTCCTCAATGGTGGCCTCAATTTCCCTGACCACTGGGCGCGTCCATTTGACCAACAGGAAGCGCCAAGCCACAAAAATCAGGGTAAAAACTGCCCAAATCCAATTTAAACCCCATTGATTGATCTGGAAACTGGCGGCCACGATCAGAAAGATGACCACGGCGGCGATCGGAACTGCTAAAATCAACCCTTGCCAAGTTTTTAACCGTAACATTGCTCGATCTGGTTTTTTTCCATTCTACCGATCTCTGATTCTCGGTTAGAGGGCAGAAATTAAGCTCTCTTGGGTTTGGTGGGTAAAATGTATTCTAAGATACAGTACCGCCAGCGAAGGACTAGAACAAACCACAAAGACACAAAGGACACAAAGATTGATCGCTCCTATATAAGTTAAACCGATCACACAAAGAATAAGAGAGCAGAAATTAGACAGTGGCATCAATTTGGGCGAGGATTGCTGTGGACAACTGACAAAGTTGTTGATGACAAGGACCATTACTGGCCATGATCCCCCCCCATTGCCGCACATCGCCGCGATTATAGCGCACGGGTTGACCGTCAAAATAGGAGAATTTGCCGCCTGCTTCCGTTAAAATCAACTCTGGAGCGGCAAAATCCCAGTCTTTAGCCGCCGATTTCCCCGATAGGGAGATATAAACATCGGATTTTTGTTCGAGGATCGTGGCTATTTTACAGCCCACACTACCCACATAATTTTTACCGAAGAAGGGTATTTGGCTTAATAAATTATCAAAACGTTGGTCGCGATGGGTACGACTAACCACCAGATAGAGGTCGGTAATTTTATCTTTATTGGCAACTTTTACCTGTGTAATAATTCCGTCGCTAGTTTCTAGAAAAGTACCTTTTCCTTTTTGGGCAAAATAGAGTTTTCCTTGATCCGGCAGGGCAACCACGGCGATGATCGGTCTTCCTTGATAACATAAGGCGATATGTAGGGCATATTCTCCCGTTTTGTCGATAAAATCGCGGGTTCCGTCTAAAGGATCGATAATCCATACCCAATCTTTCGGGATAGCTTCATTACCCTGGTGGGTTTCCTCGCTTAGATAACCAAAGTCGATATCAGAAAAATTGGCTTGTAATTCCCCTAAAATATAATGATTTGCCGCTAAATCCGCCGCCGTCACCGGTCCGCCTTTTTTTTCCTCGTTGACGGCTAAATCCTGTTCACCCCGGTGGTAGGATTGGAGGATTTTAGCACCACCCCAACCCACGGCACGAGTCACAGCTAAAATGCGATCGAGTGTTTCGGTATCTTGACAGGTTAAATTAATCATAAAATAGCCTCAGTTTTTCAGACTTAAGTAGGGTTTGCTGAAAAAGTTTGTTGGTGGGGTTAGGAGTCAGGAGTCAGGAGTCAGGAGTCAGGAGTCGGTCGTTTCAGGCTTTGTTGCCCTCTTTTTTTGTACCAGTTTATGTACTACGAGGAGAATAATGCAAGGTTTTTGAATGTCCCAATCCTATTTTCTTGCACTAACATCAGATTTTAACAGGTCAAAAGCCT
>NZ_JBHFLL010000233.1:0-3562 GCF_041928595.1 Microcystis sp. BLCC-F209 | reverse complement strand
AGTATTATTAGTCATGTAATGTCATCTTAACTAATCTGAGTGATGAATGACTACTCTTCTCTATTATATTCTGAAAAGTCGGTTTTGGCAACGGATTGTTATGACTTTACCCCTTTAACCTAGGAGCATAGGGGGATGCTTCCCGCAAAAAACCCACAGAAAACAGGTTTCTTCAAGAAACCCGTTTTCCAGAGAGTTTAAAGATCAATTGGTGGATTTAAAGAGTGGTTTTCCTTCTGGTAATCGCCTAATTTTTCCTGACTCATCCCGTTCTACTTCTGCAAAAACATAATTGCCATTACTATCTTGCTTCAAGCATAATTTCCCATCTACTTGTTCATAAACAGGTGGACAAAATTGAGGGATTCCTCCAAATTCTACTACCTCACCCCCTAGTTCTTGTAAGATAGGACATAAGATGAGATTTTCTTCCTCATCAAAGATGAAATTATGAGTATTCGGATCTCGTAAAGGGAGAGGATAAATCGGTAAACCCATCGAACTCGTCAAAGCCTTTCCTGCTGCATCCCTAACTGGCTCTAAAAAAATTGGCTTTCCTTGAGAATTCTTAACAATTTCTTGAGTTTTTATATCCCTTAAAACAATTGTTCCAGTCGGTATAACTTCCTTTTCTCTAAGCCTTAAATGAGCCTGGTGTAAATTCGGTAAATTCTTATCCGATATGTTAAAATGTTTTGTATATTGAATCGCTGCTTTAACAAAGCCCAAGCGTTCTAATAATACCTGAATCCCTTGCTGATCCATACTGATTAATAAGTCAATATCGCTAACCTTTAGTTCTTCCGCTTTAGCGATCGCCGCTTTAATCAACAAATTAATCGTGTCCGGTTTGCGGTGCTTTTCTTTAACATACATCCCCAAAACTGCACCCACACGACGGGGAATGAAAGGATTTTCCCACATTTCCAAAGCAGAAATCTGGGGAGGTGGGGTCTCATCATAAACATAAGTAAAGAGAAACCCGACGATTTGCTGCTCATATTCCAAGACAAAACCGAAAGATAGCGGTTTTTTAAGCTGATAGCTCACATATCCTTCATAGTCAAAATCAGGTTTCAGATTGATCGAGGGATCAACTTCCGATCGCCTTTGAGCAAAATCTCGCCAAAGAGGAGCGATCGCTATTGCATCTTCAGGTCTAGCTAGTCGTTGATGATACATAGTTTCGCCAAGATTATGCTTGTTTTCCATACTATATTCTGACAAGTCTGCTTTGGCAACAGATAAGAAGAAGCATAAAAACGCTTCAAAATACTCACTTAATGCTTCTTTCCAGGGTTGATCATAATTGACGGTTGTTTGGTGGATGAGCTGCTCAAGGCACCCTACTGGACTGTTTCAGTCTTAGTGGTGCAGAAAAGTCAGTGGAGCCTCAACCTGAGAAAACTGTAACCCGAGAAAACTCAATTTGACAAGCTAAGGCTTCCCGTTGACGACGAGAAGCACCGGCCGGTGGGGGATTACATCGGGGTAAGGGGGGTCAGGGAGGAATGGGCAGACCTTGCTGGCAAAGACGTTGTAGCTGGCGCACCTAGTGGCCATGGCAAGGGATTTGCTAGTGCTGTCCCAGTGGGGTATCAATTAGTCACATCTTTCTTAACATAAAGTTTGACAACAACTGTGGTATAACTTCACAAGAACTTGATATTATTACAATAGTCTCAAAAACAATGATCGAATTAAGTCCCGCCGCCGCTAGAGAAATTGAACGTTGGAGTCAAAGCCGTCGCCTGAGTGGTTCCTCTCTGCGTTTGACAGTAAAAAACGGTGGTTGTTCGGGACTTCACTACCATCTCGAATTAACCGCTATTGCGGGAGAAAACGATCGCTTTTATCAAAGTCAGGGTATTAATATTTTAGTCGATCCTGACAGCGATCGCTACCTACAAATTTTAAAATTAGACTATTCAGAAGATCTCATGGGTGGTGGTTTCCGTTTTACCAATGCCAACACCCAAAATACCTGTGGTTGTGGTCTTTCCTTTAGCGCTTAATTAACTGCTCCAAATAGCCAAGACAACTAAAAGGGCATTAACCAGATAAAATGCGCCCACAATCTTGGTTTCCGTCCAACCACTTAATTCTAAATGATGATGAAAAGGAGCCATTTTTAACAATCTTTTGCCCTGGCCATCGGGTCCTTTTGTGGCTTTATAATAGATAACCTGAGCGATTACCGAAAGAGATTCCAGAAAGAACAGACCACTAATTAAAAATAATCCCCAGAGATGTCCAGTAATTAAACCCACCGCAGCTAAAGCGCCTCCCAAAGCGAGGGAACCCGTATCACCCATAAAGACTTTAGCGGGGTTGCGGTTATGAAAAATGAAGCCTAGACAAGCACCAGCAAAACAAGTGCAGAAAATCGCTAAATCCGGATGACTAGGGGCGATAATAATACCTAAACCCAAAAATGCGATCGCACCAGTTCCCCCTGCTAATCCATCCACCCCATCGGTGAGATTAGTGGCGTTACTTTCAGCCACAAGGACAAATGCCGCCAAAATCCAGAAGAAAAAGCCCAAAGGAATGACTAATCGACCCCAAAGGGTGATATCGGTACTCACCTGATTGACCAACATCCAGAGACAAAAAAGCACCGCCCCCGCTATCTGTAAAATTAACTTCATCCGGGGAGATAGGCCCTTATTCGACTTATAACGCAGAATTTGCCAATCATCTAACCAACCGATACCCATGTAAGCAAAAGTCAGCAAAGCAACCGCCACCACATTAGGAGTAAATTTAGACCAGATTAAAGCGAAAATAAGGGCTACTGGCACAAAAAAGCTGCCTCCCATTGTCGGGGTTCCTGCTTTCTTTAAATGAGCCTGTGGTCCATCTTCGCGCATGATCTGGCCCATTTTCAAGCGCCGCAGCATCGGTACTACTTGACAACCAAGACCAGCACTGATTAATGTCGTCGCCATCAGGGGGAGTAACAGGGAATTAGTGGACTGAAAAAAAACTACTAACAGAAATAGTAATCCCGTTAGTAGAATCAGGAGATGGGTTCCAGTGGGTTTTTTGAAGATAGGGGCGGAAAAAATGTTAGCGTTCACGACTAAAGCGCCAGATAAGGGGAAAATTTGCCAAAGAAGACGGGATTAATCTTCATCTAAGACTAATTCATCCTCGTCGTCATCATAACCGATATCATCGACATCCATCAGTTCAGATAGTTCCACATCTTCTTCCAGAGTCAGATCCGGTTCGGCGATTTTATCCCGGGGAATCATGCGATTATTTTTTTCTAACCACTCGACAATGGAAGCGTCTTTTTTTAGGGGAATAACCGCGGCCGGTTCATAGCGGGGTTCTTGACGAATAGAAGGATTAAGCATAATTACTCGACGATTAGCAGCAATCATTTCGAGTTTACCATGTCTTTTAAGGCTCTGTTGACATCCTCGCCGCCGTAAAACGGACGGCGATTCCTCACCACGCCACTTTTTTAGGGTGGTCGCTGAATGGGGTTGACGCTTCACCGAAAAACGCTTAATTGCTTAAGTCTGACTCTTTCTCCACGTCCGTTTTGAGT
>NZ_JBHFLL010000232.1:0-2183 GCF_041928595.1 Microcystis sp. BLCC-F209 | reverse complement strand
AGTTTTTAATAACCAGATTTAGTATCAGGAGTCAGTAGCCAGTCGTCGGTCGTTTCAGGCTTTGTTGCCCTGCTTTTTGTACCAATTTGTGGACTAAAAGAAGAATAATGCAAGGTTTTTGAATGTCCCAATCCTATTTTCTTGCACTAACATCAGATTTTAACAGGTCAAAAGCCTTATTTTCAAAGGGTTTTACCATTATTCAGCAAGCACTAAGTAGTAAAACGTAACAGCCAAAATTACTGCTTTGACTTGAAAGTAACAATCCGTCGTAACGCACCACCTATCTAAGTAGCCGATTACAATGAGATTACTTACTTAAGTAGGTGGGTGGAATTAAATATAAAATAAACGTAGGTTGGGTTGAAGCATGAAACCCAACGCCCGCATGGGTTACGCTACCGCTAACCCATCCTACAAATAATTGTGCCTACCTACTTAGTATTTACTCAATACCTAGTTTTTGCAATGTTAGTAAACGTTCTTGACTAAACTCCTCGTACACTGTTTTCAGATGAGCAATATTTTCCTCCTCTGTTTCCAAAGGTTTCCCGTCCTTAACCACTTTTTTGCCTTGACTTGCCAAATTTTGCCAAACAAATTCTACGGCATCTTGGTTATAGGATTTAGCCAAGAGGAATAATTGTTCTAAACGATTGACCACTACTCCAGTCCCAATCAAAGGAGAAGCTAAAAAGCTTAACTCCTCACTATAGACTGCTTTCGCTTTCACTGCATTATTAAAAGCATCAGTAGATGGTTTCCGTTGTTGGCAAGTTTGCTCATCCACAGCAGGATGAATATAGCCAATACCAGTTAAAATCATCAGAGCTTGGTAAAGACCATTTAAGTTAATATTTGAGGTTTTGGGGTGATTTTTTAGTTGCAGTAAAGTTTGGGGAGATTCCGCCAAAACCTGACAAATTGGCTGATAAACTGTCTCCTGTAACTTAACTTCTCCCACGGGAAACTGATGCTCGAACTTGATAATTGCGGGATTAACAATCAGAGCAAACCGAGTTTCTTCTAGTTGTTTAACCTGTTCTTGGTTGGTTAAACCTAAGGAGCCTCGACTAAAAATATCACGGCGGAATTGGCTATTAACAAAGAAATCTCGCACCACTTCCCGATAGATTGGGTCGCTGATTTTGGCTAATTTTTCTTGGGCAACTGGGGAGAGATTGACTGTATCAATATGGTCATTAATATGAGCGGAACCCACATATTTAAGTTTAGCATCCTCTAATTCTTTCGCCACTTCATCGAAGTAAAAAGAATTCCATTCCTGATTGAAATACTCGTGAGCTAAATAATAACGATTTTGTTCCTTTAGGCGCTCGTAACGATTTTTTAAAATTGGATTTTGGGCAAAATAACTAGCATTAGCTTCTAATAATTCTCCTGTAAAATTAAGTGCCTGTTCAATGCGGGTTAAAATTGACTCGGAACTGTGTTGACCATGACGCAACATCAAAGCCTGCATCGGCATTGCCGCCGACCAACCCGGAAGAGCATTATAGGAGATATAAACTAATCCCCCCACCTTGAGATTGCGGCGAATAAAATTAACTATTGCTTGGCGATTTCTGGCACTAATCCAGCTATAAATTCCGTGCAAGCTGATGAAGTCAAATTGAGGTAAATCTCGCTCTAAAAATTCCTCAAAGCTATCATCAAAGAAAAGAATATTCTTCATCCCCGCCTTGGCGGCTAAATCTCTAGCCGTGGCGATATGGCTAGGATTGAAATCATTGGCATAAAATTGGGACTGGGGATAGGTAGCCGCTAAAATATTCGTGGTAAAACCCTGACCACAGGCCAATTCACAATAGGTAAATTCTTGGCTAGAATCGGGGGGTTGAATGGATTTAATCAGAGTGGCTAAACCTAATTTTAGGGGACTTAACTCGCCGTAAAAACCGCTAGTGTAGTTAACTTCCGATACATATCCTTCTGTCCAACTCATAGATTTTCCTCAAATATAATGACAAGTCATAAAATTAAGACTTGATTATACAGGAAAAGAGCCATGTCCCCTAGATTGGCTCTTTTGGATTTGGTGGGTAAAATGTATTCTGAGATACAGTCCTGCTGGCGAGGGAGTGGAGGGAACCACTCCAGACACAGAGGACACAAAGATCGATCCTATGTAAGTTAAACTTATCACACAGAACCTAGAAGAG
>NZ_JBHFLL010000231.1:0-6753 GCF_041928595.1 Microcystis sp. BLCC-F209 | reverse complement strand
ATAGGCTTTTCGAGGGTAATTCTTGTTTTAATTCTCCATGTACGCAGTCTTTAAAAGCCTCTATTTCGTTCCAAGACACGATTAAGAGTGGCTTTTAGGCTAAGTATAATTACTTATCGCGTAAGTGAGATGCTCCCAATTTATCGGCGTAGATCCTATTATTTTCAGTAATCGATCGACAATGTTTTTTAATTGGATAAGTAGGTGGGTGGAATTAAATATAAAATGAACGTAGGTTGGGTTGAAGCATGAAACCCAACGCCCGCATGGGTTACGCTACCGCTAACCCATCCTACAAATAATTGTGCCTACCTACTTAACTTTACCCTATTTATTAATTAATCCTGTTTTAATTCCCTTGAGTATAGCTCGATCGGAAACTGTTCTTGTTCGAGAAGTCAGCGATCCTAATTATCAAAAACTGGTGCAGTACGCTCAAAATCAACAACTTGATCGCCTAGCCATGGCCGATATAATTCAGAATATCGCCGCTCAATTTTTAGGAGCAAAATATCAAGCAGGATTACTCGATCGCTCTCCTACAGAAAAATTATTTATCTCTTTAAAAGAGTTTGATTGTGTCCTCTTTGTGGAAACAGTTCTCGCTTTGAGTCACAATTTTGCTTTAAAAAATTATCAGTATTCTGCTTTTAGTCAACAGGTTTTAAATCAGCGTTATCGCCACGGTATTCTCGATGGTTATTGTAGTCGTCTTCACTACTTTTCCGATTGGATTAATGACAACCAAAAACGAGGCAATCTAGAAAATATTACTCAAAAATTAGGTGGAATTACTCTTGACAAAAAGCTCAATTTTATGAGCAAAAATCGCCCTCTATATCCCCAGTTAAAAACTCAAAGTAATTACGATTGTATTCAACAGGTAGAACGAGGATTAGAAAGTTTATCCTTAACCTATATTCCCACCGTTAATATTAAAGGTATTTACCCACAACTACAAGCTGGCGATATTATCGGTGTCGTGACTAATATCCCTGGTTTAGATACCACCCATACCGGTCTAGTTTATCGCTTTCCCGATGGCAAAATTGGCTTAATTCATGCCTCTCCTGCTGGTCAAGTTACCATTGCTAAAGACCTAGAAAAATATATCACTAAAGTGGACAAAGCCATCGGTATTTTTGTCGTTCGTTCCCTTGATCCAAGAAATAGGTAGATAGGGAGCGAGAGCAGCAGAAAAAAAATTATGACCCCACCCTCTTGTTCATCTCAATTTAGGTGTTCAATGTCGGTAATAATCGGTAAAATTACCGTGATCTTTGTGCCTTTTCCTTCCTCACTTTCCAGGTAAATTTGTCCTTTGTGCGCTTCCACACAGCGTCCGACAATGGCTAATCCTAATCCCGTTCCTTGAATATTATCGACATTGCTACCGCGATAAAAAGGTTTAAATAAATTTTCTTGATCTTTGCTGGGAATACCAATTCCTCGATCGATAATTTTAAAGACTACCTGCTCAGATTCGACGATAATCTTAAATTCTATGGGGTTTCCTTCGGGTGAATATTTGAGAGCATTTCCTAGTAAATTTGTCAAGATATGTTTAATTAAATTAATATCCCAAAGTCCTCTTTCTAAGCTGCCCTCAACTTGAAAAATAATTGCTGATTGCAGCTCTGGCTTAACAATAAAAGATTCTACCAATTTCTGACAATAATCCAGTAAATCCACCGGATCAAATTGACAGTATAATCTCCCGGAATCGGCCCGGCCAATTAATAACACTTCTGTGAGCAATTGATCCATGTCTTTAATGGCCGATCGAATCATGCGAAAATAGCTAACTTGCTGATCTTTTGTCAACCGATCGCGACTTTCTTCTAATAATCCAGCCGAGAGTAAAATTTTATTTAAAGGATTGCGAAAATCGTGGGATAACATGGAAACAAATTCAGTTTTTAACTGATTTAATTCCTGAGCTTTTTCCAGTTGATTAGTGCGTTCAATCACGCTCATTTTTAAAGCTTTGTTGGATTCTCGTAAAGCTTCCTCCATCTGTTTTCGCTCGATCGCATAACATAGCGATCGAGTTAAAATTTCTAAACTTACTTCTCTTTTAATTAAATAATCCTGCGCTCCCTGACGTAGTGCTGCCAAAGCTAAATTATCATCATTAGTATTAGTTAAAACCACGATTGGCAATTTCGGAGCCGTAATCAAAAGGGGAGCTAAGGATTCCAAACCCTGACTATCTGGTAAAGTTAAATCTAATAAAATTACATCAAAATTTGTTTGTTGTAATAGAGAAATCGCCTCGGACAGTCTTGACACATTAACCAGATGAAATTCTTTTTTTTCATTACCCTTAAGAATTTCCTTTAATAATCGAGCTTCGGCTAAATTATCCTCGATTAAAAGAACTTTTATATCCTGCGAGAGTCCCATTTTTTAATCAAGAGTTAAAGAGATTTGGGAGGTTAGGGATTTGGGAGGTTAGGGATTGGGAAGTGGGGAGGTGGGGTGTGGGGTGTGGGGTGTAGGGTGTAGGGAGGGGGAATTATGAATTATGAATTATGAATTATGAAGTGGGGTGTGGGGTGTGGGGAGAATAAATAGAAATAATCTCCTGACTCCTGACTCCTGAATCCTATCTCCTGATCACTGATCCCTGACTCCTATCTCCTATCTCCTATCTCCTGACTCCTGACTCCTGACTCCTGACTCCTGATAACTGATAACTGATAACGATTCACTCCCCGGGTAAAGTAGCGGTTTCTAACCAAAAAGCCTCGATATTTTTGACAATTTTGAACAAATCGTTGAGATTGCGCGACTTGGTTATATAACAATTAACGTGCAGTTCATAGCTATAAAAAATATCCTCCTCGTTGCGAGAAGTGGTTAAAACCACCACAGGAATTCTTTTTAAACTGGGATCGTTTTTGATTTCCGCTAATACCTCCCGTCCGTCTTTTCTTGGTAAATTCAGATCGAGAAGAATCAGATTAGGACGGGGAGAATCGAGATACTCCCCTTCTCGACGCAGATAATCCATGGCGTTGACACCATCCCTAACGATAACTAATTCATGCGGGACGGTGCTAGTTTTTAATGCCTCTTGGATGAGGCGAATATCAGCTTTGCTGTCCTCCACTAATAAGATAATTTTGTGTGGCACGTCCTCGCCAGCGCTCACGCTCGTTACCTCCTAGGGGAATTGTAAAATAGAAAACCGCTCCTTTGCCTAATTGGGATTCTACCCAAATTCGTCCGCGATGACACTCGATAATTTTTTTACAAATCGCCAAACCCATACCTGTGCCGGGGTACTCGTCGCGGGTGTGCAGTCGTTGGAAAATCACGAAAATGCGTTCGGAAAATCGGGGATCGATACCAATTCCATTATCGGTGACAGAGAACAGCCATTCCTCCTCTTGACGTTGGGCAGCAATATGAATAGTGGGGGTTGCTTTTCCCCGGAATTTAATGGCATTACCGATGAGATTTTGGAACAATTGCATTAACTGGGTTTTATCTGCCATGACAATTGGCAAAGGATCAACGGTGATTATAGCTTGACTTTCCTGAATTCTCCCTTTCAGGTTAGCGAGAGCTTTTTCCAGTGCCAGATTAGCATCAATGGTATTAAACTCTACCGCCTGCATATCCACTTTCGAGTAAGCCAGCACATCATCTATTAATGTTTGCATCAAACTGACACCTTCGACGGCAAAAGTAATAAATTCTTTAGCATCTTCGTCCAGTTCTTCGGTGTAGCGCATTTCTAGCAACTGCACATAGTTGGCGACTTGATTGAGGGGTTCCTGTAAATCGTGGGAAGCGACGTAGGCGAATTTTTTTAATTCGGCGTTTGATAGTTCCAAATCCCGCGCCAAACGGGCCAATTCATCGGCTTGTTTTAAGATGATATTGACGATCGCTTTTCGTAATTCTAGTGCGGCGTTGATTTCTACTGCTTTCCAGGGTAAAGATTTGAGACGAACGGTTTCTTTCCAGAGGGAGAAAGATTTACGCGGACAGAGACGAATATCACCATCTATGGCAGTCGTTTCGATCGCTTTACCCGGATCACCACCCCAGTTCACGGTTTGAATTACTTCTGGACGAAACCAGAGGAGATAATTACGTTTAGAAATGGGAATTGCTAGTAAACCACTGGCAATGTCTTTAAACTTACCCCCATCGGCATAAATTCGCGGTAAGGAATTGGTATAGTAAACATCTTCATGGACGTTTTTTTCTAGCCAAGTAATCAGATAATTTAGTTCTTCTTCGCTCGGTGTTACTCCAATTAAGGTATAATTGCCGCCTAAACAAATAGCGGATCCTGTGGCTTTAGTTAGATCGAGCAGATTCGGTTTATGGGCAATTAATCCATCAATAAAGTTATTAGCTTCCGCCATATAATCGATTAATTGCGATTGCACAAAGTTTAATTTCACTCGATAGTCATAATCCTCGGTTTCTTCCCGTGCCGATATTTCCGAAAAAATTACTCTTCCTAAAAACTCACAAGCTTTACGGAGTTCGTAGGGTACATATTTGGGGGTACGGTGATGACAGGCAATAATGCCCCAGAGACGTTTATTTTCAATCAGAGAAATGGTTAGAGATGCTCCCACTCCCATATTATGCAGGTATTCTAAATGACAGGGAGAAGCACTTCTAAGACTGGACAGGGTTAAATTTAAGGGTTGTTGGGTTTCGGGATGAAGAACAGGCACTAGATCGACGGGTTCAGAGGTAGCATCGGGAATCTGTCGAATCCAATTAGCACTTAATAAATTTCGTGCCGGGAGAGGGATATCGGAAGCGGGATAACGTAAACCGAGATAGGGTTCTAGTTGCTCTATTTTGTCTTCTGCTATCACATCACCGTTATCTTCTTCGTCGAATTTGTATAACATAACTCGATCGAATCCTGTCATTTTTCTGACTTCTTTAACGATGATATTACAGAAATCTTTCAGGCTACGGGTGGCTTCAAGTTTATCGATCGAAGTTTTGGCTAGGTGATAGAAACTCAGGAAAGGAATGTTTTCATAGGAAATAGCTGGTTCTAACTCTAAAATCAGCATTTGTTCGGCGTTGCGGTGAAAAATAGCATCAAAGACGGCAAAATCATCCCCTTTAACCCGCGCCCAAATTTTGGAGGGATTGATAGCATCAAAATCGTTATTTTCTATGGCTGATTTTAGAGGATCGATCTGAAAGGGATCGAAGATTTCCTCTAGGGTTTTACCGATAATTTCCCCCGGAGAAATACCCAATAAACTGCGGCTATTACTGCTGGTTTGGCTGACTTTTAGCTCCGGTTCGCTGAGAACTAAAAGCACCCCGTGCGGTTGAATTCGGTTATAGAGATGGATCGGTTCCCGTTCGATCGAAGTTGGGTTAATTGTCTCGGTTATAACTTCCATGTGTATTGCCCCCAGAGGATTTTTGCCAAGTTGAAAACTCTTTGTTTATTAAAACTATTTCTTCTCACTTTCGGGGGGCGATCGAGAATAAATTTACTTCTCTTAATACTAGGCCATCAAAAGTAATAAAACTTTAATTAATCAGTTATCTACTGATCGAGCAGTTCTGTTCAGTTCCCTTTATTATAATCAGTTTTTCTCTGAGAATCTATGGTAATTTGTTAAGAATTAAAAGTTAATGTTACAAGGGACAGATAATTCTTAATAAAAATATATGGTAGGGTGTGTTAGCGAAGCGTAACACACCAAAATCTAAGATTTAAATACGATAGCAACCCTTTTTTGTTAATTACCTGGAGGTAAAATTTTGAACATTTCTGCAAGCTTATAACTATTTACAAGGAGACTAATTGGCGGATTAATCTTTTGTGCTTTTTCTGGAACTATTTTTGTGAAAAATTCCCATAACTTTTGGGATATATTGTTCTTGGTTTCCTTATCTTCACCTTCGACTTCATTAATTCCCACCTCGGTGAGGGTAGCCAAAATTTCCTTGCGAAGACCATTATAGCCAACGATGTAAAATTTGTTAAGAGCTTCCAGGACTTCATTTAATTTAATCAGCAGAAATTGTTTAAACTCTTGCGTAATTTTGCTATCTTCAATCATTTGAATTAAACCTAATATTTCTTCCCTTAACCTGTTCAAATCCTCTTTGCTTAAACATATTTCCTCAAAATCTTCTACACAAGAAGGAAGCCAATATAGAGCTTCCCAGTCAGGAGAGTTTAGTGGCTCTCCGAAACCTAACCAATTCTCGTGAACTCTTGACAATAAACTAATTAATTTATACTTAATTTTTTCCATAAGTTTTTTATAGGAAGACTGTTTTCTTGAAGGAAAATATTGTAGTTGATCTTCTATGTGATAAATAAGCTGTAGTAATTGAATCAACCCTTTCTGAACAGAATCAGTGTCATTTTTCACTTCCATTGCTCTTGCTAAAACTGCTTGAACTGATTCGTTAGTTTCGTCTTGAGAACATCTTTGTAGGATAATTAATAAACGTTCGGCTGGATTATGAATCGGTAGAGGAGATGATTCCATAAATTTTATCAAAGGCTAGATTGGTTATATATAGAACAATAGTATTGTAACTTATCATTTCTATTTTTACAGCAAGTTTGAGAGCCTATTTATGAAAAAAATGTGGTTCTTCGGTTTGTCCTATGCAATGGAGGGGGTTATAAGGAATGAAACCCTTATAGAGACAGGCGTTGCTGCGATTTTTGTCAACTGTTTTCGATCTAGAGCGAACTAATCAATTAAATCTATTGCCAGATAAGGATTG
>NZ_JBHFLL010000230.1:0-10016 GCF_041928595.1 Microcystis sp. BLCC-F209 | reverse complement strand
TGCTGTCATCAAACGTCCTCCTATTAGTCGTCGTCAACTTCACCTGATGGTTTTTTCTAAAGGTGGTAAACGACGTAAATATGGTGGCTCTACCACAAGACATGGGTTCCGTAAAGGAGATTTAGTTTCTTCTCCCAAAGGGATTGGTTATGTTAGTGGAGATACCGAAAAACAGCTATCTGTAAGCGATACCAGTTGGAAACGATTGGGACAAATAGCTGTTAGTAAGATTCAGTTAATTCGTCGTTCTAACGGTTTAATTGTTTCTCACTAACTTGTATAAAGCCGCCCTCCGCTATCGCTAAAGGGCGGGGTTTCAGACCCATTTTTTCGATGAGTTCCAATAAGTCAGATCAAGCGAATGCCCTGTATGAATCCGACTTCTACGGGTGGACAGAGCTACAAGCGAAAGCTCTGGCCACCCGACAAGTAGAAGCTCTGGACTGGCAAAACTTGCGGGAGGAAGTAATTTCCTTAGGTAAACAAGAATATCGAGAACTGGTGAGCCGTCTAACCGTTTTGGTAGGACATCTTCTCAAATGGGAATATCAACCAGATAAACGTTCTCGTAGTTGGTTTTTGACGATTAGAGAACAGAGACGAGCGATCAGACGGCATCTACAGGGCAATCCTAGTTTAAAATCCCAGATACCGACGGCTTTATCCGATGCTTTCGAGGCCGGAGTCGATTTGGCTTTGCGAGACACGGACTTACCGATACGGACTTTTCCCTCTCACTGTCTTTTCACCTTCGAGGACATCATAACCGACCATTTCCTCTGCGATACCAGTCAGGATTGGCCATGAGTTCAACGATTCGACGATACCGCCTCGACGGGTATTTGAATTTCACTCCGTTTCAGGGGATCGGGAACGTAGGGACCATCATAGAAAAAGCGACGGGGGGAACCGATCGCCCGGTAGCTCGGATGTTCTGCCAGCCATTCGTTCAGTCGGGTCAATCCCTGTTGGTAACTGTCAAAATCGTAACCTCCCTGTAATCCCAAGCTCACCACCGTCATGGGTGGTACATCCTCAATCCGAATATTATCGGCCACCTCTTTCGGGTAAGTGTCGGTGTCGCGGTAGAGAAAGGAAACTTCGGCCTCTCCCGATGTCGCTCCCGTGTCTGCGGGGTAACGGGTTTCAACGGGTGCGGTCATCGAGATCTCGTTGGAACTGATGTGTTGGTACAGGGGATAAAACGACCGGTTCGCCGCCTCGGAAAGTTGACCCCGATAGCGGTAAGTAGCGGCGCGATAGGCGGGATAGTTCTTCACCTCGATCCGTCCGTTCGGGGTCGGGGTCGGAAATCCTGCGGGTATGGGAGCGCTAGAAGCTTGATAGACCCCGATCACTAGAGCGGTTAGGGCGATGAAGCCGAGCGGTATCAATAGGTAAGGTAGTTTCATGGAGAATCGGGCGCGATGACCTCTCTATTGTGGGACGAGTTGACTTCCGTTGACCGCTCAACTGATTTCTAAGCGCGAGTAGAGAGACTTTGAAGGCGATGTTTATAGCGGTGTGCAGTCGTATGAGGTACAGTATCACGAGCTATAAACCATGCTAGGCAAAGCTTGGTCTGTATCTCACTCAAGAGCTTACCGCTATAATATGCTAGTTAGGTTATCGCGGTTCCATAGAAATTTTGGCTCTTCTCGACTTTGTGTGATAATTTTTGCTTATGGAATTGTGAAATGCTTATAGGGCAAGACTTTTAGGGCTATTTTGACGAAGAAACCATCAGTATAGACCTCGTTTCCACACAGAAACCAGAAGAGCCAAATTTTCTCTATTCTCCCGCCAAAACGGATAAAATGCTTGAGATTCAAAGTTAATAAATGATCGACTTCCGCTTTTAATGAACCATAAGCAATTAAAGCATCATAAATCGCTCCTCCTCTTAAATTTAAAGTTACCATAAGATTAATTACAGCTTTATAATCATCGCTTGTTAAGGAAATAATCTCAAAGGAATCTAAATTTTCTTTAATTAATTGTTGTACCAATTGAGGAGATAGACGAGGTTTTGCGGGAAAAGCCGATAAAATTGCGTAGAGTTCTGCAAGAGTATGAGTTCCAATATAACCCTGAATTTCGCCTCGTTTAACTCTGATTAACCAAGAAATACAAGCTGAGTGCTGTTCATGGTTGACTAAAATAGATGCAACCAAAACCGACGTATCGAATAAAACTTTAATCACAACATTAGATCATTCATTCATTCTTTCTTGTCTAAGCTCCTCGATAAAAGCTTCAGGATTAACTAGCAATTGGCTGCCAACAACCAAAACATCATTCTCGTAATAAACCTTTGGCTCTTCCTTAATTGGATTTAAGACTAGCTTACCATCTTGAACTTCTACCTGAAATTGACTATCATATTCAATGCCTAGTTGTTCCAGCAAAGTTTCAGGAATTTGAATACATCTACTTCGATCAAGCGTCACTAATTCCATGGCAATTATCTTGAATTCTTTTATCTTCATTATACCGCTATATTTCTCCTGTAGCTCTTAAAACCCCTAAAATAATTCGACATCCACGAACATTTTACCTCAAAATGTCGGCTTGAAGGAACCCTCGGTTTCACCTCGGAGATGAAAAACCGACCAATATAAAACAGCACTTCGACACATTTCGACAAGCTCAATGTAAAGGCTCAATGTAAAGGCTCAGTAGCACGAAGCACAACTAATATTCAGGGGAATCCTGATTCGGCATATTTTTTAATTTGGTCTATTGTGACACCACCACAACTAGCCACAAAATACGCCCCCGTCCATAATACTCGCTTGTCTTGACCATATATCTTTTTCAAATGGTCAGGGTAGTTGTCCCACATAAGTTTGCAAGAGGTTGACTTTAAGTTGGCTATTAATCCACTTAACAGTTTATGAGGCGGGTAAGTTAAAAGAATGTGAACATGGTCTAACTCTAGGAACACACCTTTAATCGGTTTAAATAGTGTAATTTGAGGAGAATTATAGGTTGGGTTCTAGAGAGGAATATAACCGAAGGGAACTTAAACAATTTTGGGAAATATCCAAAATTAACTGTTTTGCGATCGGTTGCGATACCGCCGAGTATTAAGCTAAAACGCACTTAAACCACCTAAAATAGAAATAGTAACTTGAGAAAATTCCTACTTATGCCAGCCAAAGATTTCCTAGATTTAGAAGAAAAGAAAAACTTACAAAAAGCTCTTAAAGAAGAAGAAAGGGCAGAGGTTAGGGAAAGAATTTTAATGTTTCTCTTGCTAAACGACGGAAAAACTCAACGAGAAATAGCTGAGTTTATTGGCTGTTCACTCAAAAAAGTCGCCCATTGGTGTGTTCATGGCGATCCTAACAATCTAGAAAGTCTAGAAGATGGTAGAAAAAATGGAAATCATAAAAAAGCCCCAGAGGAATATATTAATTTACTATTAGACCTCTTGCAAAAGTCTTAAGTCGATCCTTGTACAGCAACATTTTTGAAGATTATCAACTACTAATAAATAATTAACTGAAAGTTCCTCCCATTATTGTTTCTATCGTTTGTTTTCGGATTTATGCAAGAGGTCTATTGAAAATAGTTGATGAAAACCCGAAGGAATTGGGATATGAATTCGGGAGATGGACAGCGGCAAGATTAGCAGAGCATCTAGAAAAGGAAACAGGAATTAAACTGAGTGGCTCGCAAGTGAGAAGAATATTGAGAAGAAAAAAGTATGTGTATATCTGCTGACAGGGGGACAAGAAGGCTGAAATCCATATATCGTAAGCTTTTCATGGTTTTAGCTCGAAAAAGTTTGCCGCACCATCTCTCACTTATTAATAATAATTCCTAGTAAGCTCGCTCCTATCCCTAGTTCTTTCGTTAGCTTTTTGCCTAGAATCGCTAGATCTATTTCTAATGAGAGAAGCCAGAAGCCTTTGTTAGCAAGTTTTCTAGATCGCTTGTCCCCCTGTCAGGGCATTTCGACAAGCCGCCGCCAGTTTAGGACGCAGTCAGACAGCATTAGGGAGTTTTTATCGACGGATGAAAACCAAGCTGGGAACCCCTAAAGCAGTAGTCGCCACAGCCCATAAACTGGCACGTATTGTTTACCATATGCTGAGGCATCAAGTGCCTTTCTCTGCTATTCCACCAGAACAGGAGGATGAACGGTATCGTCAGCGACTTCTTCACAATTTGCAACGCAAAGCCCAGAAATTAGGTGCTAGGATTATCTTGGAAACCCAGTCTGACTCTGCCTAAAATTCTAGTTTCTTAGAAGACTCCCTCTATTTACAATCAATCCTTGTCTTAAGGTTAAGGTTAAGGTTAAGGTTTGTCTCAAGACTTCTTCCATTGATAAACAGTTTGTTAATCGTCTAATTCTCATTAAAGGACATAGTTATTGTTATGGTTCGTGTAGTTGAAAATACCGCAGGCAAAACAAGAGATTTGCCAATTGCTTCACGCCTCAAGCAAATATTATCATTTGCTGCCTCTGTGGCTGGAATTGACGAGGTTAGAGTTGAGTCAGGTGGTCAATGTGCAATCGGTACTTGTAGTAAGCGGGTAGGGAGTACTCGACATGACTTAGGCAATGCTGCTGACTTAGACCTGATAAAAGATGGTCGTGTTCTTAAATTTACTGATTCAAATGATTTGCCTTTATTTGAGGCATTTGTTGAAGCTGCGGCAAGTTTTGGTGCTACTGGAATCGGTGGAGATGTTGGTTATATGGGGCCAACAAGAATTCATGTTGGCTTTGGGAGCCGTGCTACTTGGGGAGGAAATGCTGGCAGAGGAGCGGCTCCCAGTTGGCTAGAAAATGCTGCTACAAAAGGTTGGAATAACCCACTTTCCTTCCCAAACCCTCAAAATGGTTCATCTCTGTTTTCAGTTAACGCACGTAGTGGGCTAAATCTCAGATCTGGCCCTAGCCAAAGCTTTAAAATTATTAGAACACTTTCCTTAGGGACTATCCTTACGATACAAGGATTTGATGGAGCAGATCAAGAATGGGCTCAAGTTGATCTTGAGGGCGATGGCGTTATCGATGGCTATGTATTCAGAACATTTTTAAAACCAGTGCAAGAGGGATCACTGCGAGTGATGGCTTTTTCAGATCAGGCAAACATTGAAGAAGAGGAAGAAGGTTGTGCTGCGGATAATCCACAAGGTTTCACAGAGGAGTAAGTAATGTTATCTAAGTAGTGAAAGCTAGTTTTCGCCACTATTGCCATTTTAGGTAATACAAATTCTTGTCAACTATAACTGTAAATTTTACCAGCCTTTAGTCCATTTTTGCTATGAGTATTCAAGACGACATTGTTTGGTTTAAAGACCAATTTCAATCAGATATCATCGCCGCTATTGATAATACACCTTTCCGCCTTGAACTATTAGTGGCGATCGCCTTACAAGAAACTGGCTATCTCTGGCGTAATATTTACAAAAGAGAAAGTGTAGCAAGAACCCTAGAGCTTTGTGTTGGAGACACAATCGGTGCGCCTGATAGAACCGCCTTTCCAGTTGATAGAGCGGCACTGGAAGCAAAACCGAAAGGCAAAGAGATGTTTCAAGTTGCTCGTCAAGCACTTGAAGATATTGCCTTGTACAATCATGACTTCAAAGTTGCCGCCAGAAACCCAGATAGATTTTGTCGAGGCTTCGGCATCTTTCAATATGACCTACAATTTTTCTTAACCAATCCAGATTATTTTTTAGAAAAACAGTGGTACGAATTTGATCAATGTTTAGCCCGATGTGTTGAGGAATTAAACTCAAAATTAATCAGCACTTATGGCAAGGATAAAACCAGCTTGACTGATAAAGAAATGGTCTATGTAGCTATTGCTTATAACAGGGGAAGTGTTGATTTTAGCCGAGGCTTTAAACAAGGCCATAAAGATAGCAGTGGCAAGTATTACGGTGAGTATATCTGGGAGTATTTGCAATTAGCCAAAGGTAGCTCCACCAATACTCAACAATACCGAGTTAATGCTCGATCGGGTTTAAGACTCCGCTCTGGGCCTGGCACTAATTTTGATACCATTGAGTTACTTCCCCTTGGTCGTCTCGTTTTTGTTGGCAAAAGACAGGGCGAATGGGTTGAAGTAGATTTGCAAGGCGATGGAGTTATTGATGGCTTTGCTTTTGCTAGTTATTTGGCTCCAGTTTAGTTACTTTTTTAACTTTGTTGATTTTTAAGGAAATTAGTCCTATGGCACAGGGAAAAGTTACAGCCAGCACTTTAAATTTACGCACGGCTCCTAACACAGCAAGTAGCACTTTAGCAAGTTTACCGACAGGAAAGGTTGTTGATATTCTTAGCACCGTTACAGGAGGCAATTACCCCGGAAGTAGTGGAACTTCCAATCAATGGCATAATGTTCGTGTCGATGGCCAAACAGGTTTTGTAGCCGCAGCCTTTATTCAACCTTTGGCTCCCCCCGGAACCTTACAAGGCAATATTGAATTGGCTCCCCCCGGATTAATTGGTTTTGATTGTGCAAGCAAGTTAAATCCGACATTAATTAGTAAATTTGCCAATGACCCTAAAAATTTTCGTTATTGTTTGCGCTATCTTTCTTTAGGAACACAACAAACAAATGTTGATTTAAGCCGTCAAGAAGCGGAAGACATTTTAGCATCAGGATTAGCTCTTAGTCCCGTTCAGCGAGTCCGCACATCAGGTTGGATTCCGACAGGTTCTTTAGGAACGACGACAGGTCAAAATGCTGCTAATAATGCAGTTTCCGTCGGTTTTCCGGCAGGAATTAATGTTTGGTTAGATTTAGAGGGCGTGAAGTCAGGGACTTCTGCAAGTAATGTTATTGCCTATTGCAATAATTGGTTTAATGAAGTTGCGGCCAAAGGTTATGTTCCTGGTATTTATGTTGGTGCAAATGCAATTCTCACAGGAACTCAACTAGCTAATTTAAAGTTTCAACATTACTGGAAATCAGGAAGTACAGTTCCAAGTATTCCAGGGCGGGGTTATCAGCTAATTCAAACCATCCCTAATCCTCCGATGGGTGAACTAAGGCATGGTATTCACATTGATTACGACGAGACCCAAACAGACAGCCTCGGTGGTCAAGTGATTTGGCTAAGCCGCTAGTTTTTTTTCAATCCCTCAATTTTTCATTGATTCAATTCAGGAGTAAACCAATGGCTCGTACTGGACAAATTACCGCAAGTACCCTTAATTTACGCACATCTCCCAATACTTCAAGCACTATTTTATCTGCTTTTCCTACGGGAACTCTCGCCGAAATTTTAGATACCATAACCGGCGGAAGTTACAGTTTACCGGCGGGGGGAACCTCAAATCAATGGCACAAAGTAAAAGTTGCTGGACAAGAAGGTTTTTTAGCCGCAGCATTTATTATTGATACGGGGAATCCAGACGGGACTAGCAATGTTCTTGACGCAATTTTCAAAGTTAATGCTGGTCACATCTATTACCGAGCAAAAGATATTACTGGAGATGGCAGGGCTGAAACTTTTTGTAATTGGTTTGCCGCCGATGTTTTGGATCAATTAGGGATTGATCTTCCTCGTTTAGATTCTAGTGCTGGCTCCTATGTAGAACCCCATCCCGTTTATGGTAATAACACTCCTTTTAAACCCTTTTCGGCGGAAGCTCTGTTTATTTTTTTTCAAAATCAAAATGCAAGTTCATTGGGAAAATGGAAATTAGTTAGCTCTGATACCGCCGATAAAGCCTCCGCCCAAAGTGCGGCTATCAGCATTGCCCAGGGTGATAAAGTTGTGGTTGCTTCTTTTCCTGGAGTGCGCGGTAGTCGTCAAGGTCATATTGCTATTGTTCGCCCTGATAGCTCTGCTAGTGTCAGAATTGCTCAAGCAGGTCGTGTTAGTAGCAATAATTTAGCCTTAAGTGATGGCTTCGGTAGTGCTTTAAGCTCCACTAAGTTTTTTACTTTTAAGGGTTAATCTTTTTCAAATATCCCTCTTGTTTTGAATAAGGAGGATAAAATTCGCTCTCTCTATATTGTCTAATTTCTTTTAAGGTTACAATCATGGCTCAAGGCAAAATTACGGCAAGTTCTCTCAACTTAAGAAGTCAACCCAATTCCAGCACGGATAGTAACATTATTAAGTCACTACCGACAGGAACTTTGGTTGAGATTATCAAAACCGTTGCCGGTAGTAATTATACTTTTGGGGGGGGGACTCGTAATGATTGGCATCAGGTTACAGTTGGAACTGACACTGGATTTATCGCCGCCGCTTGGGTCGCTCCTGTTACACCGCCGCCACCACCACCATCAATCACAACAGAAGTACGAGGAGTTTGGATTGTTGACCGTACTCACAGTTCTGTTTTAACTTCTCCGGCAACCATTAGTAACGCTCTCAATTTTTTGCAACGTAATGGCTTTAATACTGTTTGTCCTGCGGTTTGGAATCGAGGATTTACCGCTTTTCCAAGTACTGTAATGACGAAGAATGGTTTCCCTAATCAAGACCCTGGTTATGTAGGTTTTGATCCTTTAAGGGAGATTGTTAAACAGGGCAAAAGTCGGGGAATGATGGTTTTTCCTTGGTTTGAATATGGATTCGCGGCTTCACCCGATGCTGATGGCGGTCATATTTTGGAGACTAAGCCTAACTGGTCAGCTTTAGATAGTTCAGGCAATAAAGTTCAACATGGCGGATTAACTTGGATGAATGCCTTAAATCCAGAGGTTCAACAATTTATGCTGGATTTAATTTTAGAAGTCGTTAATACCTACGATGTGGATGGAATTCAGGGATGCGATCGCTTTCCTGCTATTCCTTTTAATGGCGGCTATGATCAAGCGACTAAAGATAAGTATAAAGCCAAACATGGGGTTAATCCTCCCAGTGATGGCAAAGACCCCATTTGGATTAAATTCCGAGCCGATATATTGACTAAATACTTAGCAAGTATATTTGAGAAAATTAAGAGTACAAAATCTACTTGCATCGTTTCAATGTCGCCTTCACCATTTCCTTTTGGGCTAAATAATTTGATGCAGGATTCAGAGGTATGGGTTAAGCAAGAGATCGTAGATTTTTTGCATCCTCAACTGTATCGAACCAGCTTTGCTAACTATAAAACAGAAGTAGATAGCCTGAAAACACGGCTTACGGCTAGTCAACTTAAAAAAATCGCACCTGGAATTGCTTTTACTGCCAGCCGAACAACCTTAACGACTAATGATGTCGTACAATCTATTAAATACAACCGTAGCCAAGGTTTGGGGGGTCAAATCTTTTTCTTTTATGAAGGTTTGACGAACAACAGCAATGCAATGGCGATCGCTCTACAAGCTCCGGGTATTTATGTATGAGCTTGGTTTCAATTTTGTTCACTTACAATTGTCTTAAGGAGTTATTTGTATGGTCTCTGTCAAAAAAATTCAAATCCCAGAAGGTACTGGTTTTAATCGCAAGGTGGCTATGGAATTAGCAAATCTAATCTCCGCTGCTTATAACGAATATGAAGTCTGGGATACCAATAAAGCATTACAACAAGAAAGTCAACTTCCAACTGTTATCACAGGCTCGGAAGAATTTGCTGATCTGGAAATGGATAGTTTAGAATGTCAAAAGAAAAACAGTGAAAATACTGATTTTGAAAAACTTAATCGGTTTTGGAAAAGCTCTAAAAAGTATAATCGCTGTAAAAGCTTCTTTTTTTCCTCAATGGTGGTGGCTTGAACTGTTAAAACCAGGTAATTTGAACAATATAAATATACAGCAATTCTGGAAAAGTCTTAAAGATATTATCACGACGGATGAAGTGTTTGGCTTTATTGCTCGCTCGCAAGAAAATCCTCTGACAGGGGGACAAGCAAGCTGAAAAGCTTATGTAGCATAAAATACAGACACAGACTCCAAAAAAAGAGGCTCTTCTAGGTTCTGTGTGATAAGTTTAATTGACATAGGATCGATCGATCTTTGTGTCCTTTGTGTCTTTGTGGTTCGTTCCACCCCCTCGCTCTTGAGAAATGTATCTTAGAATACATTTTACCCACCAAAGCTGG